>NZ_JADGLG010000076.1:0-7289 GCF_015235335.1 Neisseria sp. 19428wB4_WF04 | reverse complement strand
CGGCATTAAGGATAAGTTTGCCGTTTGAATCGATATCGCCGATCACCGCCAAATCTTCACTGTCGATTTCGAGATTTTCAAAACGGTGGCTGCCGATCAGGGTTACGCTTTTGGCGGCAAGTTTGGTATCGCCGCTGCGGCTGTGGTTGCCGAATATAACCAAATCGGTTTTTCTGCATGAGTGTTGCCGAAATCGAAGCGGTTGGCACCGGAGATTGCTTTATCGAACACTGCAGTATCTTTTAAACCGCCAGTCTGTAAAACTGGTTAAGGCCGTTTGAAAATCATGATGCCGTTGTTCCGCCTTATGCTGTTTGTGTATCAAGTTTCCCGTCTTGTGTTTATTTTCAGCCGGCGGGCAATATGGTGAGCGTGAATTGACTTTATTTTCCGCTACCGACAGCAGGCTGGAAACAATACAGGCAATAGAGAACTATGGCTGCTCGGGCGGCTTGCAAAAGCTTTTTCTTCGGGCTGAAGCGTGGTAACGCCGTAACGGAAATAAAGCGGATTGACTGACGAGCCCTGTCTGGGATGGCGCAATCAATACTCAGGCTCTTAGCCGGTTTTGCAGAGGTTGAAAATATTTCAGACGGCCTTTTTTGAGCCGTCTGAAATATATTGTGCCAATCCAAACCCTACATACGCCCTAATTCGCGCTGTAATGCCTGGATATTCTGCTGGCGGTCGAGCACATGGCCCTGTAGTTGGGTAATCTGCTGCTGGTCAATGGTGCCGCCTTTGGCGGTGCGGGCGGAAGTGAGCGACTGTTGCGCTTCGGAGAGTGCTTTGCGCTCGTTGGCCAACTCTTGTTCGAGTATGCTGCGGCGGCTGTTGCTGCCTGAGAGTTTGGGGGCGGGCGCAACTGCGGCAGGCGTGTATTTAGCCGGCACCGCTGCGGCTTGCCCGGAAACGGGCTCGCGTTTAACCGCAGCCTGCTGTTTTTTCACTTCGGGCTTCGCTGCGCCTGGTGTATAGACTTGGGGGGCATCATAGCGGCTGCTGCTGTAACGCCCGATGGGCGGCAGGTTGGCAGCCTCGCAATTGCCCGTGTGGCGCGAGGTGTAGGTTATTTCGCCGTTAATCACGCAGGTGTAGATTTTCGCTGCGGCCGTTTGAATGCCTATGGTGTTCAACCCGATTAATGCAACTATCCCAATGATTTTTTTCATATTCTGTTTCACGTGCAAAGAAAGGCCGGCAAGCGCGCAAAAGCACGCCGGAGTTATCTTGGCGCATAGACCCTGCCTGGGCGGCGGCAGGCTTTGCTTTTCAATGCGTTGCGGCAACAGTCGCCCCTGCCGGAGCCGCCGCAGGCAAGCCGGCAGAAGAAGCAGGCATGTTTTCGGTGCGGATCTGCGCTTTGGTTTGCGCATCCAACAAAATTTCGCTGGCGGCCAGCAGTAAAATGGCCTGTTTGAATGATGAATAAGACATTGTGAATCCCCATGTTTTAATAAAATTATGAAAAAGCAAACCCGGTAGACCAAAAAGATGGGCAGCTATCCGGCACCATCGGCAAACTGTGCTTCGATTTCACGCCCGATTTGCTCGAGCGTTTCTTGCCAGCCCAACCAACTCTCTTCAAGTTTACCTAATTTTACCTTAACTTCAGCCAAATTAGCGAGTGATTGCTGAAGTTTTACTTTATTTTCATCTGAATAAGCACTTTCCTGTGCCAAAAATGCTTCACAAGCCGTCTGAATATCGTTTAAGGCAGCCATTTCTTTTTCAGCGCGCTCGATTTTCTGCCATAGCGGCTTCATGCGGCGGGCTTTTTCCTGCCGCATCTGCGCTTGCTGCCGTTTGGTGTCTTTGCGGCTCTGCGCCTGCGCGGAAGCGGCGGGCACGGCGGGCACGGCGGCATTTTCCTGAGCCAGCCGCCACAGGCGGTAATCGTTTAAATCGCCGTCAAAAGCTTTCAGACGGCCTTTATCGATTAATAAGAAACTGTCGGCAGCGGCTTCCAGCAGGCTGCGGTCGTGCGACACGATAACCAGCGCACCCTGAAAACCCTGCAAAGCCAGCGTGAGGGCATGGCGCATATCCAAATCGAGATGGTTGGTCGGCTCGTCAAGCAGCAACAGGTTGGGCTGCTGCCACACAATCATCGCCAGCGCCAGCCGCGCTTTTTCGCCGCCTGAAAAGGGCGCGGTTTTTTGCAGGGCGGTATCGCCGGTAAAGTTGAAGCTGCCGAGAAAATTGCGGATTTCCTGCTCGCGCACTTCGGGCGAAAGCTGCTGGATATGCCAAAGCGGGCTTTGGTCTTCGCGCAGGGTGTCGAGCTGGTGTTGGGCAAAATAGCCGATATTGAGTTTGTCGGACTTCACCATCTGGCCACCCTGCAAAGCCAGTTCGCCCGTCAAGGCTTTGATGAAGGTGGATTTGCCACTGCCGTTGATGCCCAACAGGCCGTAGCGTGCGCCGCTTTCGATAGAAAGGCCGATGCCGTGCAAAACGGTGGTGCCACCGTAGCCCAAGTCGGCTTGTTCGAGTTTTAACAAGGGATTGGGCATATAGTTGGGATTTTTGAACTCGAAACTGAATTCGCTGTCGAGGTGCGCGGGGGCGATGCGCTCTAGCTTTGCCAGGGCTTTCATGCGGCTTTGCGCCTGCACGGCTTTGGTGGCTTTGGCTTTGAAGCGGTCGATAAACGATTGCAGGTGTTGGATGCGTGCCTGCTGTTTGGCGTAGGCAGCCTGCTGCTGCGCCAAACGTTGGGCACGCTCGTTTTGGTAGAAATCATAGTTGCCACCGTAGAGCGTGAGCTTTTGGCCGGACAATTCAACGGTGTGGTCGGTGGCGGCGTTGAGAAAATCGCGGTCGTGGGAAATGATGATCTGCGTGCAGGGCAGGCTTGCCAAGTGGTTTTCAAGCCACAGCACGGTTTCCAAATCGAGGTGGTTGGTCGGCTCATCGAGCAGCAGCAGGTCGACGCGGCACATCAAAGCCTGAGCAAGATTCAGACGCATCCGCCAGCCGCCGGAAAAGGCTTTGACGCTTTTGCCGTGCTCTTCCTGCGAAAACCCCAAGCCGCTTAACAGTTTGGCAGCGCGGGCGGGCGCAGTGTAGGCATCGATTTCTTCCAGCCTGGCGTGGTATTCGGCAATACCCATACCGTTATTTTGCGCTTCGGCTTGCCTCAAGGCCGTCTGAAAAGCCTGCAATTCGGCATCGCCCTGCAACACATAATCGAGCGCGGAAATATCCAGCGCGGGCGTTTCCTGAGCCACCGCTGCCGTTTTCCAGTGTTTGGGCACCAGTACATCGCCGCCATCCTGCGTGATTTCGCCTTTGATCAGGGCAAACAGACTGGATTTGCCGATGCCGTTTTTGCCGATCAAGCCGATGTGCCAGCCGGGATTGACGGTGAGATTGGCTTTATCGAGCAGCATTTTCGGGCCGCGTCGCAGGGTGAGGTTTTTCAGTTCAATCATGAGATGGGGCAGCGTGGGGAAAAAGCAGTATTGTAGCGGAAACAGCGAAAGACCTATCAATATAGCCAACCTGCTACGCTAAAATCCAGCTGCAAGGCAGAGAACCCCGGGCAGCCAGGCAAGCGGCTCATTGCGCCTACGGCACTGCTGCATCTAGCTCAAAAACAATGTTACAAGTCCCTCCAGCAGCAGAATCAGCCCCATATCCAAGCTGTCTGAGGCTTGCTGCCTTATATCCGAGATAAAGTGGATTCACTATCGCATAAGCAGCGCAGTAAAGCGGACAATGCTAGCATTATTGCAAAGTGTACCGACTGCAGATAAACGGACAACAAACCAAGCAGACTTATCCGATCAAACCCATATTGTTTAGCATTTTCCACCATGCTACGCCGAGGGTGAGATGCACAATCAGCGAACCGAAAGCGATAACTGCGCCTGCCGTCCACCATTGTTTGGTGGTAGCATAGCCGGTGCCGTAGATAATCGGGGCGGGACCGGAGCCGTAGTGGGTAAGCATGCCGCCGTAGGAGTTGGAAAACAGCAGGCCGAAAGTCAGCAGCAGCGGATCGACGTTGGTTACCGCACCCACGGTGGCAAACACGGGCACCATGGCGGCGATATAGGCTCCGCCTGAAGCAAACAGGTAGCGAATGGCCACGCTCACGGTGAGAATCACGGCCAGCATAATATAGCCGCCCTGCATCTGCCCGCCGCCGATGATTTCGGAAAAATATGCTGCCAGCCACTTGAAAAAGTCGGCTTTGGCCAGCGCGGAAGATAGGCCGATAATGCCGCCATACCAAATCAGGGTGTTCCAGCCGCCTTTGTTTTGCAGGATATTGTCCCAACTGGTAACGCTCACAACGATGCAGCCCACCATGGCGGCCAGTGCTACAGCAGCGGCACTGATGCCAGTAAAATCGCCTGTTATCCAGCCCAAGAGAGCAAGCGCAAAAATCACCAGCAGCATTTTTTCGCTGCGTTTCATCGGCCCCATTTCTGCCAGGCCTTTCACGGCAATTTCTTCACGGTCCACTTTGGTTACTTCGGGTCTGTAAAGAAAATACAGCACTAGCGGGGTTAAAAAAGTAACCAGCAGGCCGGGGAGTGCAGCAGCGACAAACCACTGCATCCAGCTCACTTCCACGCCCAATATCGGGATAAGCAGGCTTAGAGCCAGCGCGTTAGGCACCATGGCGGTGAGAAAAATCATGCCGGTGTTTTTCACGGTGAAATAGGTGTTCAACATCAAAAACAGACCGCCTTTTCTGGGGCTTGTTCCGGGGTCGGAGCCGATGGCTTTGGATACACTGTTCATAATCGGGGTCATGATGCCACCACCGCGCGCGGTTACCGAGGGCATTCCCGGCGAAATCAGCAAGTCCAGCACAGTGTTGATATAACCCAGCCGCAGCGTGGTGCCGCCGAAGCTGCGTATCATTCAGATAAGCAATGCGTTTGCCCAAGCCGGTGGACACAAACGCCGTGCTCAGTGCAAAAGCGGTGAACACCAGCCAGGTGGTGGTGGAAGAATAGCCTGCAAGCACATGTTTCATTTCTAAATCCTGCTCGTTGGGGGTGAGCCCCATGGCAATACCTGCGCCGGTAACAGCTGCCAGCAGCACCACCGGCATCGCCCAAGGCTTGACCACCAGCCCGAAAATGGCGGCGATATACCAGCCGAACAAGCGCCAGCCGACCTGCGACAGGCCTTCGGGGGGCGTGCTGAAAAAAATCAGTACCGGAATGGCGAAGAAAGCAATCTGCTTCCAATGCCTGCTCCAGAAAGAGGACGCGGCTTGAGAGCCGTCAGATTGAGTCATGATCAAACTCCTGTGTGTTGGAATATTGTGTTATCCAAATGGTGAGCGCTAGCAGATCGGCACTGCCTCCGGTGCTTAAATTGCGCTGCGTACACCATTGGTCAAACTGTTTCAAAGCGAGATATAACGGTTGCGGCCGTCTGAAAAGCTGCCCGTTAGCCAATACGGCCTGAGCCTGCCGCTGCAGTAGGCCGAGCGCTTCGATGCCACCGCGTTTCACCACGTTGGTGTCACGGTTGTGCGCCAGCAGCTTGAGCAGCGCATAACGCAGGGCGTGGCTGCGGTTCCCAGTGGCGGCAAAGGCTTGCCGGTAGGCGGGCAGCGCGATATCGGTTACGGTGGCGAAGCCGGAGAGTGCTTCGCCGCGCGCACCGCCCAGGCCGTATTCGCGGTAGAAGCGTGCGCCGGCGATGTCGCCCTGCCCTTGCTCTTGCCGTAAGCCGGCGCAAACGGCTTGGATATCGCCGGAAAGCACCGTCCAGCCGGGCCGTTCGCCGCGCGCTATCCGCCGCCCCAACACCGCCGCCAGAATGCCGAAGGCAAACAGCGCGCCTTTGTGGGTATTGGCTCCGCCGGTGGCGTTCAGCATGGCCTGTTCGGCCTGCAAACCGACGGGGCGCACGGCGGCCAGCACGGCTTCGTCGGGCGGTCGTTGCGCGAAACTGCTGCCGGTGAGGGCGCAGCGGGTGAGAAACGGTGCCAAGGCGTGCGCGCTGGCGCGGAACATGGGCAAGGTCATGTCGGGGTGCGGCCCCTGATTGTCAGCATCAACCAGCCCGGGTTTGGGGGTCAGCTCGGCTTCGGCACACAAGGCGGCGCTCATGCTGCCGCCCAGCACCACGATTTCGCGATAGCGGCGGTAATGGTCGCGCATGACCGTCTGAAGCTCGTCCAAACTGTGGCGGCGACTGCGGGCGCACGCTTTGGCGGGTTCGCCGCAGCACAGGCAGGCGCGCGGCGGCAGGCCGAAACGGCTGCGGGACAGCGGTTGACCGTCGCCGCCGATGATGTCGATATCCCACAAACGGCCCAGCGGGTGCTGGTGTTCCAGCTCCATCATCAGGGGTTTCAAGACATCGGCAGCGCAATCGACCGCCAACAGCAGACTATTGCCGCCTTTCAAATCCAGATGCTGTTCGGCGCTAATAGTGATATGCCTTTCGGCCAGTATCTGTTTCAGACAGGCATAGCCTGTCTGAAAGATTTCGTCTAGAAACAGGCTGCGTTTCACCCCGCCCGGCGCCAATACGCTGAAACTCACCAAAGAGGCCGCCCTGCCCGCCAGCAGCGCCTGCTGCGCGGCATAGCGCAAATCACGCGCGGCCAGCACACTTTCCAGCGGGACTTCGCTGCCGATGAGCGGTGGGAAACCAGGGGCGGAATACATGGTTTAACCTTCCGTGGTGGCGGCGATTTGATAAACGGTGTCGATCACGCTGCCGTCGCGGTAGCGGATCATCGCCACCGGCCGCTCGGTGAAGCGGATGGCGTCGGGTTCGCCCGTCAGCATCACCGCGCGTTGGTAGAGCGCTTCGATCGGCACGGTTTCGATGCCGGCCTCGTGCAGCCGCGCCGCCAGTTTGGGGCGTTTGGGGTTGACGGCGATGCCGTGGTCGGTAACCAGAATGTCGATGTGTTCGCCGGGCGTTACCGTGGTCAGCACATCTTTCACCACGGTAGGAATACGGCCACGTACCAACGGTGCCACAATCATGGCCAAACGCGCACCCGATGCAGTATCACAATGGCCGCCCGAGGCACCGCGGATGATGCCATCTGAACCGGTGATTACGCTTACATTAAACTCTGTGTCGATTTCGAGCGCACTCAACACCACCACGTCCAGCCTTTCCACCGATGCGCCTTTGGAGCCTAAATTGGCGTATTGGTTGGCACTGATGTTAAATATCGTGCAAAACTGAGCCAGGGAAACGGGGAGTTGTGCTCCAAAATTGAGCCACTCTCCGTTTGTTATAAACTGCTCCGCTTTATCACACAGCGGAGCCCAACCTGGATGTTATGCATG
>NZ_JADGLG010000075.1:0-7462 GCF_015235335.1 Neisseria sp. 19428wB4_WF04 | reverse complement strand
GTATTGGGCTGAATACCTAAGATATCGGCAGCAGAACGTGCGGTTACTTCCAATACAAAATATTCAAGCAGTTTTCTTTGCAGACTCTTCTTTAACTTACAGTGGGTTATCTTCATTTTGGCAGCCTATCATGACTGCTAATCTACGTCAGCCCCTAAAAAAATTGCTGATATTGCTTAAATAAAAAAAGACCGCCATTTTACCCGAACCGGCCCGAATCGGATTGAAGTTTGCACAGAAATAGAAAAATCCCCTCCCAAGTATCCGCAATACAAACAGTGATTTCTCTATCCGCAGCGCCGGCATGATACCGGTTGCCGGGTTGGGTTTTGATCCATTGGTTCAAACAATAAAATACAACCCGTTTCCCCCGCTTTGGCCGGAATATGGTTACTTCCTGCCGCCGGCAGCAGTTTCAGACGGCCTTAACCGCAGGGTGCCTCGCCCACAAAGATACGGCGGTTGTGAAAGGCGGCGAGCGTGCCGCGGTGGCCGATGCTCACAATAATACTCTCGGGCAAACGCTCGCGGATAAGCGTGTACAGCGCGGCTTCGGTCGGCTCGTCCAATGCGGCGGTGGCCTCGTCAAGCAACACCACTTTCGGGCGTGTGAGCAGAATGCGCACAAACGCCACGCGCTGCAATTCGCCCGGAGAGAGTTTGTGCTGCCAATCATCGGCTTTATCGAGCTGCCCGGCAAGCCGGCCTAGAAAACAGGCCTGCATGACGGCCGCCAATTCAGGATGGTGCGGGTCGATGTCGGGATAGCACACCGCCTGGCGCAGGCTGCCCTGCGGTGTGTAGGGGCGTTGCGGCACAAATAAAATATCCCTCTGCGGGGGGCGGCCGATTGTGCCGCTGCTGCCGAACGGCCATAAGCCTGCCAATGCGCGCAGCAGTGAGGTTTTGCCGCAGCCGCTGGGGCCCTGTATCAAGAGTGCATCGCCGCTTCCAACGCCCACGTTCAGATTTTCCAGTAACACATCGCCGTTTTGGCGGTAGAGCGTTACGTTGTCGAGCGAGAGGCCGTCTGAAACTTCGTCAACCTGCGGGTTGCCGGCCTGTTTGATTTGGTTGGTGCCGGCGAGAAAGCCGCTTAAACGTTCCAAGCGGGCGCGGTAAGCGGTGAATGCTTCATAGAAGTTGCGGAAAAACGATAAGGCGCGTTGCAGGCGGTTGAATGCCTGCACGGTTTGGTGCATATCGCCGATTTTAATCTGTCCGGCAAAAAAACGCGGTGCCTGAAGCATCAGCGGCAAAAGCTGTACGCCCTGCGTGAGCAGATCGTTGAAGCCGTTTAACGTAATGCTTTGGCGGGCGATTTTCCAGCGGTTGCGGATAATGGCGGCAAAACGTTCGCCAAGCTGCTGCCGTTCGCGCCATTCGCCGTTGTAAAACGCCACGCTCTCGGCATGATCGCGCACGCGGATCAGCGAATAACGGTAGTCGCCGTTAAGTTTTTCGTTGTCGTAGTTATAGCGGATCAGCGGTTTGCCTATCCACATCGCTGCCACGGTGGAAAGCAGCACGAATACAAACACGAAAAACACCATACCGCGCGGAATCTCCAAGCCGAACAGGCTTAAAATGCCCGACAATCCCCACAAAACAATGGTAAATTCAACCGCAGAAATCACCGAATTGAGCATACCCCGGATAAATTCGATGGTAGCAACGATAAACTCCTGCGCGTCCTGCTGGATACGCTGGTCGATATTGTCGGGCGCATGGCGGAGCATTTGCAGACGGTAATAGTTTTTGTCGGCCAGCCAGCGTTCGGTCAGCACGGCGTTTAATTTTTCCGACCACTTAATCGCCAGCGCCTGATCAAAAAAATCGTTCACAATGCCGTTAAGCGTACGCATCAGCACCACCCCCGCATTAATCAGGGCGAAAAACCAAAAAGCTTGGGCTTCAGCATCTTGCAGGGCACTATATAAACCGTTGTAGAAAAATGTGTTTAAAACATTCAAACGGATTTCGGTAAGCAGCAGCAACACCATCAGCATAACTGCCAGTGCGGTTTTGACACCGCTTTTTTTATTGATGCAGGGGCGCAGAATATACCAAAACTGTTTGCCGAAACGGGTTTTGCCCGCCAGAAAAACAATCAGCACCAAAGCTGCCATCACGCCGCCCAAAGTTTGCAGCAGCCACATCGGGCTGTTGCCCAGTTCGATTTGCCATTTTTCCATATTGATTCGACACATCATGAGGCCGTCTGAAATATTTCAGACGGCCTTTCAGCCGTAAATATTTCCGCAGTCAGGCGAGCTTAACCGGAGCAGAAGTTGCCGGCTGTGTTTGAGAAGGTAAACAATATAAATATAAACAAGAATATTTGTGAAATAAAAACAATAAGTTGAAAATTTTTACAAAGCTGTTTTTTTAATATTCATATAAATTCAAATTATAATACTCTAAATTAATGCAAGTAAAAATAATTCTTAAAATTGATGTTTCAGCTCAACTTCAACCTAAACCATAACAGAGGATATTTATGAAAAAACAAACATATAAAACCGCCCTGCTGCCCCTGCTGGTTTTTCAGGCATGGGCTTATGCCGACACACCGGCTGTGCCTGCCGTTGTTGAAAATACAGAAATCGGCACCGTAACGGTGAAAGGCAAGGCAGCCAAATCTTATTCTATCGCCAGCGACGGCGATCTGCGCGACCGCGTGAACTTGGGTCTGCTCGGCAAGGCCAACGCCTTCACCGCGCCGGTTACCGTGGTGAATTACGATGAAAAAGCCCTCAATAACACCGAAGCGCGCACGTTGGTGGATGCCATCGCCAAACACGATGCCTCCACATGGCAGTTCGGCGGCGAAAGCAATACGCTCACCGGCCTGTATTTCCGCGGCTATCAGTTAGATGCACGCCAATTCAGCGTAAACGGCCTGGCCGGTATGTACGGCACGCAAGGCACCTCCAGCGTACAGGTGGCTTCGGCGCAACTGATTAAAGGCGCATCCACCGCCATTACCGGCATGGATCCGGAAGGCGCGGTATCCGGCGCCGTCAATATCGAAACCAAAAAAGCCGCAGATGAAGGCAACCGCAAAATCGGCGCGGGCTACTTCAGCGACAGCCGCGCCCAAGGTACATTCGACTTGGGGCAGCGTTTCGGTGAAAACAAACAGTTCGGCGTGCGTGCAAACGGCAAGCTGCGCCACGGCGACACCCCGCGCAACGGTTACAGCGAAGACAATAAAGAATTTGCGCTCAATGCCGATTACCGTGGCGACAAACTGCGTGTGGCGTTTGACTCCATTTATTCCAAGCGCAAAGCCGAAGGCGGCCGCGCCCGTATTCAGGATATCCAAAGCGCAAACGGCCGTTTGTTTGACGCGCCGGACGGCAAAACCAACCTCTTACCGGGTTGGAACCGGCAAAACACCACCGGTCAAACCAATATGCTCACGTTTGAATACGATTTTGACGCGCCGGTACAAATCAGCGGCGGCATCGGTTATAACAAAGCGCGTTATTACGGCACGCTGGTTTCGCCAACGGCCTGCGCCACCGCCACCACCACCCGCCCGCAAAGCGGAAACAATTGTGACGGCACGCAATACACCACCGGCCGCGCCCGCATAACCGGCCAATATTTCCGCACCCTCAGCATGAATCTGGCCGCGCGCGGCGAATTTGAAACCGGGCCGGTCAGCCACAACTGGAATGCCGCATTCGACCGCATTATCCGCAACCGCACCACGCTGCAAAGCGCGCAAAGTGCCGCAAACAGCAGCCGCGTGATCACACCTTACGGCGCAACCAGTATTGAAGAGCAGCTGGCGGCCTACCGGCCGGTTATCCCCACAGCGATGAACACCAGCCTGGATACCAATGTCAAGGTAAACAGCCTGGCGTTATCGGATACCTTGGGCTTTTTCGGCAACAAATACCGCCTGACTTTAGGCGGCCGCTATCAAATGATTGATCAAACAGATAAAAGAGAAGGAAGCAGCGCAGACGCCTCCCGCTTCAGCCCCATGGCCATGGCCGCCTGGGTGCCTTCTCCCGATTTTGTGGTTTACGGCAACTATATGGAAGATTTGGAGCCCGGAGCCGTCACCACCGACACCGCAACAGGCGATGCGGGCATGTCCGACCCGCGCGTCAGCCGCCAGTTTGAGGTAGGCGTACGCAAAAACTGGGGTGATTTTGTTACCACGCTCAATGCCTTCCAGATCACCCGGCCCGGCTATTACCGCACCAATTCCGCTGCCTATATCGCCAACCGCCTGGCCGGCAAACCGCGCGGTACCGAACGCAACCGCGGTGTGGAATTCAGCACTTACGCCAACCTGCTGAACCAAACCCTGCGTCCGAGTTTCGGCATCATGTATCTGCAATCGCGCGTAAAAGATTATCCCACCTACGCCGAAACATTCGCCAACGGCGTGCAGGTTGCCAACCCCAATGTGATTGCCAAAGCCGGTGTCGAATGGGATACGCCGTTTGTTAAAGGGCTGACCTTAAGCAGCAATGTGCAACATTTCGGCGAATCCTACCAGCGCACCGACAAGGCTTACGCCTTCCCCTCTTACACCCTAGTGGATGTGGGCGCGCGCTACAAAACCAAGCTGGGCGGCAAAAACACCCTAACGGTGAGCAGCGCGGTAGAAAATCTGTTCAACAAAAACTACTGGCAGGTGCAGCGCGGCCAATACGACCGCAGCTTCGCCGTGCTCGGTATGCCGCGCACTTATTGGCTGAAAGCCGAACTGGAGTTTTAACCGGATTAACACATTACCGACACAGGCCGTCTGAAACTTTCAAACGGCCTGATATATTTTCAGACGGCTCGGCGGGTTGGAAAAGTTTGTTTTGCCTGCACTTTCATACCGGCAGTTTTTATTTCCGCCGAAATAGAAACAGCGGCATCTCGATGGCAGGCGTGTCCAAGCTTCACGCAACACCGCCCTGCCTTCAGGCATATTTGATAAGCGTCAAAACCCTAAAACAGAGCTTCCGGCAAAAAGAAAAATACAACCCATGCCTGATTTTCGATATCGTCAGGCCGTCTGAAACTTTCAGACGGCCTGATATTTTCAGACCGCCCGGCGGGTTGGAAAAGTTTGTTTGGTCTGCACTTTCATGCCGGCAGTTTTTATCTCTGCCGAAATAGAAACAGCGGCATCGCGATGGCAGGCGTGTCCAAGCTTCACGTAACACCGCCCTGCCTTCAGGAATATTTGATAAGCGTCAAAACCCTGAAACGGAGCTTCGGGCAAAAAGAAAAATACAACCATGCCCTGATTTTCGATATCTTCAGGCCGTCTGAAAGTTTCAGACGGCCTGACGTATTTTAAAACGGCCCGTTCGGTTTGCTTATTTGCCGAACGGCAGCCATATTCTGGCCAAGCCATACATCACCGCGCCGCCCGCACCCAGCAGCAGAAACAATATGCCTTTTTTGCGCGCATTCGGGCAAAACCAGTAAACGGCTGTGCTGAAGCTGAAAAACAGCACGGCCACTACCCACACCAATTGCTTGTCTTTGAAGCGGTTAAGCATGTAGCTTTCGGTGATCACCACATACATCTGCCACAATGCCGCCATGCACATGCTGATGACGCCGGCGGGCAGAAAAACAATGCCGAGCAATTCTTTATTCATTTTTTAAATGCGGCCGTCTGAAAAAATAAAGGCGCAATTATAAACCCTGCCGCAAACAAACCGGAAGCCGCCAGTTTTCAGACGGCCTATAATATATATATATAATAGTAATAGAAGAAATTTTGATTCTATAATGCTATTATTCTTATATTCACATGATAATATCTTGAAATTTTAAATATCTAGATGATATAGAAAACATAAGCTTTGACAGAGCAATAAGTTATCTATTCGATGTGCGTAACAATGCCTGCAACCAATCAGTTAAACTCGACCGCCGTCCGACAAGGAAACAGTAATGCCGTATAGAATTTTTACGGCAATAAAAATTACACCAACCCTAACCTACCCGTTTACTAAATTTTTATGCCTGTTTCGATAAAAGGCTGGAATCACCTACATTTTCCAACAACAATACAATATGTTCAACAACCTTAGCTTAAGGAGTATTACAATGAGTCCGTTTCACAAGCTTCTGGAAAAAATCGCACATGCCGATAAACTCGGTGTTTTTCTCTGCCGTTTTTCCATCTTTGTCGTATTTGCCTGGATAGGCTGGCTGAAATTTATTCCATATGAAGCCGATAGTATCGTACCGTTTGTTGCCAACAGTCCCTTTATGTCGTGGCTGTATAACGATCCCCTGAATTATGTTCAATATATGAATCATGAAGGGGTATTGAACGAGGCCAATCGCGCATGGCATTTGGCCAACAACACCTACGGCTATTCCAACGGTTTAGGCGTAGTGGAGCTGGTATTTGCCTTTATGATTATGGCGCACTATATCAATCCGCGTATAGGCTTTATCGGCGCGACACTCTGTTTTCTCACCCCTTTTATTACTTACACTTTTTTGATTTTCACGCCTGAAACATGGGTACATGGTGCAGATGCGCATACCGGCTTTCCTTACCTTTCCGGTGCAGGCCGTTTGGTATTGAAAGACATTATGATGCTTGCAGCAGGCTTCATTGCCATGATAGATTCTGCACGCGCAATCCTAAACAACAAAAAAGCAGCGTTCGCTTAGGCCTGCCTAAGCTGTAAGTTCTAAAAACGATAAATCCGCCTGAAAGCGTCTTTATCGTTTTCAACTCACTACTGAAAGGAAAAATATGTTTAAAGATTGGCCCGAACACACTGCTTTTGTCAAACAGTCTTTTGCAAGCTTAGGTAAGAAACATCCAAAAATGCTCCAGGCTTATGGAGCATTGGAGCAAGCAGCGGCGGCAGAGGCTTTAGACGAAAAAACCCGCGAACTGATTGCAATAGCAGTCGCCATTACCACGCGCTGCGAGAGTTGCATCAGTGTGCATGCCGAAAAAGCTGTAAAAGCCGGGGCAACCGAAAGCGAGATTGCCGGAGCGTTGGCAATGGCTATTTCACTCAATGCAGGTGCTGCCTATACATATGCACTGCGTGCACTGGAAGCAGTAGAGAACCAAAGATGACACTGCCCCAAGCCGGCAGACAATGCCTCCCGATTTTACAGTCACCGCACACTGCCGGGCTGCGGCAAAAAATGTAAAACCACACCGGAGAAGCAGCCGGACAATTGCTTATCCGGTGTGGTTTTTTATTGGGGCTGTACTAGATAACTAGGGAAATTTAACTTCAGGTTAGAATAATCCCTATGAGAAAAAGTCGTTTAAGTCAGTACAAGCAAAACAAACTGATTGAACTATTTGTTGCAGGTGTTACCGCCCGCACAGCGGCGCAATTAGTTAGCGTCAATAAAAATACCGCTGCCTATTACTTCCACCGTTTGCGCTTACTTATCTATCACAACAGCCCGCATCTGGAAATGCTTGATGGTGAAGTAGAAGTTGATG
>NZ_JADGLG010000074.1:0-7599 GCF_015235335.1 Neisseria sp. 19428wB4_WF04 | reverse complement strand
AAAACCGCCGCGAATGCAATTGCCGGCAGCTTTTTCAGACGGCCTAAAAAGGCCTCATCGGCCTCGGCGGTATCTTTGGCAATGCGGGCGGATACCGCTGCATCAATACGCGGCTCCGCCTCTTGGACTCGGCTGCCGGCGTGCTGCGCCAATTCGGCCAGCAACTGTTCGCGGTATTTTTCCAGCTTCGCCGCCGCGTCCGTGATGTTTTGCTCGTGGGCATCGATGCGTTTGTAAAAAGCCCCGCTTATTTCGATTTGACGGGCGGCGTGTTCGGAGAAGGCTTCGTTGAACATCCGCTGCTGCATCAACAGCACCGCCATCACCGGGTCGTCTGTGCCGATGCGGATACCGGTGAGGCGGAAGACTTCGGCGGTGATATGGCCGGCGGCATCGGAAGCGGCCGTATCGTTATCGGTCGGCTGCATCTTCTGCCCCTTCACGGTTTGCGGTTCACCCAAACAGGCAGTTTTTCCAACTGGGCGAACAAATCGCGCTTCACCGTGCGCAGGCGCTGGCGCGGCATGATGCCGAACTCGGGCGATTTATCCGCCTCTTCAAAAGTCAGGCTGGCGGCAGTCATGGCCTGTATATCCCTGCCGAAGGTGTCGGGGTTGCGGTGCGGCAGGTGGACGATGCCGATGATTTTGGCTTGGTTGTTTTTATAGACGGGCAGATCGGTAAAGCCCTTGCCGTCGGTAAGACGGATTGCGCCGTTATGTTCGTTTAACCACACAACGATTTCGGCATCGATAGTTTTAGCCGTTTGCGCCAAACCGACAGCACAATCTTCCAATGCCTGGCCGCCCATCACCGGCACATGGAGAATCAGGCGCACGCCGTTTTCTTTCAGCAGTTCGTCCACATGGTTTTCGGCGATGTACGACATCAGCGGTACAAACGTGGCCGCGCCGTTATCCACCACCGCCATGCCTTCGTTTTCAATCAGTTTTTCGATCAAACCGTCAAAGTTGCGCGTGTCGATGGTGTTGTCGGCCGTCAGAATGTTCACGGTTTCAGCCTGCAATGCGCCGAAACGGCCGAAAGTCTGGTTTACGGGGTCGGTATCGAAACAGTAAACCGCCCCGTCGTTTGCGGCTTTCAGATATTGCGCGACAATCATTGCCGAAAACGATTTGCCCACACCGCCTTTACCCTGCACGATTAAGTGCGCTTCTTTCATTTTTATTTCCTTTTTCAAAAAAACGGCCGCATCGGCCACAAGCTCATCACACACCGAAACCCGCCTTTTTCAGACGGCCTTGGGTGTGTAAAAAGCGGCGGAGCAGATGCCCCGCCGTCAAAACCAATCAGGGAATGGGATGGAGGATAGGAACCCTGACCGGAGTGAAGACTGTTACGGCACATCCACCCAGCGGCCGCCGTTTTTCTCTTCGCCGATATATTTCACCTTATCGCCGGCAGTCGTCCATTCATGATCGAAATAGGCCCGGCAGTAATCGGGTTTGGCATGGCGGATATAGGACTTGCGCACCATGTGGTAGGAGCGGTCGGCACGGCGGCCGCCTTTATCGGCAACCCGCACCGTATAATGCGCCCGCATCATGCGGTTTAACTCTGCCGCATCGCAACGCCCCGCACCGTTGGCCAGCGCATCTGCCAAGTCGGGCATATTCTGTTCTTTACTGCTCGGGCAGAGGTTCAGAAAATCTTTGCGCGCCTGCAAGGTTTTATGCAGACGTTTGTGTTTAATACTGAAATAACGTCTGATGGATTCATTACATTCAGACGGCCGCCCGCCGCTGCTGAGGCACAACAGGGCTTCACAGGCCAGCCGCGTATCGCCGGTGAGTACATCATTCGCCTGCACGGATACGGGTACCAACAAAGCCGCCGATGCGGCGCAAACCGCCAAAAAACGCTTCATATTGTTTTCCTTATACAAATACGCCCCGAAGGGCGCATGGTTAGAAGATATTGCCATCATGACGGGAAACGGGGATAATCTGCATTTCTCCATGAGATTACCGTCTCCGCAAAGCCGCTTTCGCAAGGAAGCGGTTTTTTATTGCCATTTGACCGCCCGAACCGTGTAGCCGCTGCCGTTTTCAGACGGCACGATATTGGCGCAGGCATCGGGGTCGTGTTTGCGCATAAACAGATCGACCTGCCGCGAAGCCGCCTCGAGCGAATCGTAGATGCCGATAACGGATACCGGCATGGGTTTGCGGGTGTGGGCATTGAGCATGGTGGCTCTCCTTGTAATAAAGTTGGTGGGAATAAAAAGGCCGTCTGAAAACCTTTCTCCATACGGCCTGCTAAAACTACTGAAAAAAATCAGCGAAGCACGCTTTAAACTCGGCAGCTTCCTTTTCAATATCAATACTGCACTGTTCAATCAGCGGAGAATCGTTTAAATACCACGCAAACTTATGTCGGTAACGGTTGGCAATGCCGGCCAGCGCGGTATATTCGGCTACGGTTTCCCTATTCAAATTGAAAAATTCCCTGCCTAATGCAAGATAACTGCCGCCCTTCTGCTCGTAGAACTCGGTAATTTCAGCCGCCGTGTCTCTCAGTATTCTGATTTCTTCTTTCATATATCAAAGCTCCGCTACCCGTTCTCTAAAAGCAAAACCCGCTTATAAATATAAGCGGGCTTTTCGATATTGAGGCCGTCTGAATATTATTCAGGCAGAAACTCATCATTTAAAATATCTGCCATACTCCAAACCGCCTGTTCGGGAAAGGTGTTTTCCAGCTCGGTTTCGCGCAGGGCGGCGGCTACGCCGTCCAGCCAAGCATCCAGTACAAATTCCGCATCGTCAAACCTACTTTTCAGGCTGGGTGATTCTTTCAGCAGTTTTCGAATGCCGCGCCGCTGTTCATAAATAGTCGCTTTCCAAGAATTTCCCCGCCGCTCGGGCTGGAACTTCCATTTCAGCAGATGGCAGATTAAAACCTGCAAACGGCTTTCCAAAGCCCGCTGCTCGCTTTTGCCCATATCTTCGATTTCCTCGGCCAAGTTTCTAAAGTCGATTTTGTCCACCAAACCGGCGCGCAGCAGCCCTGCCTGTTCGGCGGCCCATGCGGCAAAATCGGTGTCGTAAGAAGTCGTCATCTTTCACTCCTTATTAATCAGCAGTTCCATACCGCCCAATCATAGCATATTTATAAAAATCAACGGGCTTACGGCTTTATCCGGTTGGCTTGGCCCGTCATAAAACAACCGTTGTTACATTCACGGCGCAATCCGTGTAAAACAACGGCACCCACACGGAAACCCGCTTGTGCAAACGGGCCTGGGTCCGGGTACAGACCGTAAGACGGTGTGCGGGACCGTCTTATAAAGAGTGTGCATCACCGGCACACCAAAGGGCACTCAGCCCTGAATCTGCCTGCAAAGAGGCCGCCTCAAAAAAATCAAACTGCAGTTTGGAGCTTGTCCGCAGATTATCGCTCCTGCATCGGGGATACGCCCCGATTGTCAATACGTTCAACAACCGCCTGTTACCGGACGCTGCTGCGCTACCCGGATGCGCGGCTTTTTCTTTTGGGCGGTTGAATGCTGCCCGTAACCGTTTGTGCGGTTTACCCAAAGGCTTGAAGCCTTTTCTGCGTGTGCCGTGTTGTTTCCGAGCGAAGCCTGCATATGCTTTTTAAAATCAGGAACGACACGGTTCGAAGGCCGGTTGCTACGATTTCGAGTTGTTAAAGAACTTTGATATATCTTCTGGGTAATTGCGTTGCTAATGCTACCCACGGCTTAAATTTTAAGATAACTTAAATTTTAACTCAAGCATTATTTTAAGTTTAATTAAAATTTAAACCTAATATATTGATATTAAATAATATAAATATTTTTAGTTGATTCAGAAAACTACTTGATATATATTGAATATATATCCAAAAAATGAAAGGAGATTGAAATGGCTCAATTTATAATGAATGTACCAGACGCAGAAAAAGAAGCATTTATGGAAGCTGCCCGCTTATCTGATCGCAATGCCTCCCAGTTGGTGCGGGAATTTATGCGCGATTTTATCGAGCGTCAGCGATATGAGGCTTATGTCCGCGCCGAAGTCGAGAAAGGGTTGACCGATATTGCTGCCGGACGGGTGTTTGAGCATTCGGAAGTTTGTAAAAAAATAGAAGACAAATTTGCCCGATGGGCTGCCGAGGAGGCGTCTGAGTGAAAATCATTTGGTCAGGGCAGGCATCTGGGCAGTTGGACAAGTTATTGGATGCCCGAAAAGATTTTGCAGGTATGTATTCCGCACAAAAAGCTTTTCAGGAGATTGAGCGGCTGTTGGATTTGGCCGCTTCGCAACCGCACATGGGCAAGCCGGGTATGATTGAAAACACCCGCGAGCTTTATCCGTTGCGCTACCGCATCGTTTACACGGTATCAGAAAAACACCTGACCGTTGTTGCTGTACTACCCCAATGGCAAAAATGGCCAGATGAGTAAATTAAATTAGATTCATAATCTGCAATTGTCAAAAGGCCGTCTGAAATTTCAGACGGCCTTATCTGTTAGCGCTTCCTTCTGTAGATTCTATGTTCAACTAAAGTACCGATAATTTTAATTTTGGCTTCACTTGATGAAATTACCGGATAATCTGAATCAAGTGGTCGAAGGCTGAATTTATCAAGATTGTCAATCCTGTACTTTCTAAACAGAATATCGTTTCCAACTTGCGCCAGTACAAATTCCCCCGGATCGGGATTTTCTAAAGGATCGATGATAATAACATCTCCGTCTGAAAATGCAGGTCTCATTGAATCATCTTTGAGTTTAAGAGCAAAGGTGGATGTCGAACTTTGAATATCAGTCATGATGTACTCTCCTGTTATTGATATAAGAGGATGAGCCACATCAAACTCTCGGATATCTTCATAGCGCAAGATGGGAATTTGTACAGCAAAAACATTTGGAATTATTTTGACATTCGTAGATCCCCCATCTTCACCTTTTAGCAACCACCCAAAATCACAACCAAATAAAGTTGACAGCTCATACAGATTCTCTGCATTTGGTTTGGTTGTATTTGATTCCCATTGTGAAATGGCAACGTGTGATACATCTTTCAGCTTTCTTGCCAAATCTTGCTGAGTCAAATTCCTCTCTTTTCGCATTTTTCGGATTCGCTCTCCGATAGTTTTCGCTTCCACAATTCATTCCATCTTAAATTTCTCTAATTTAAGTTATCTTAACTCATATTGATTTAAGTATTCTTTACACCTATAATTTAAGTAAACTTAAATAAAGAAATACCCATATATGCGAACAAGAAATGTTATTGCCTTTTACGGAACAAAAATAGCGGTTATAAGGGCTCTAGGTATCAGTCCATCGGCTGTAACACAATGGCAGGAAATGGTTCCGGAAAAGCAAGCTTATCGAATCCAAATACTTACTGGCGGTAAATTGAAAATGAACCCACGCTTATATCAGACAGTACGGGTTCAAAAAGTAAAAGAGTACAAGTAATACAAATGCTCATAGCCGATCTGCGCCCGCATCTTTCCGACAAATTCGTCCAAGTCTATGACGAGTTTATGCCCCTTTGCGCGCACGATTTTCAGGCGGCGGCATTTCTGAGCAATCTGTTTTGGTGGTCGGACGTGGCCGACAAAGAACCCAAAAAATGCGGCTGGATTTATAAAACCGCCGCCCATCTGAAGCAGGAGCTCGGCTTAAAACGGCGCGGTTACGAAAAAGTGCGCCGCATTCTGCTGAACCTGGGCTTGGTGCAATACCGGCGCGGCGGCGTGCACGGCAAGATGCACTGGTATCTGAGCCGCGAAGTGCTGTTGGCCAAGCTCTGTGAATTAAGGGGCATACCCGTTCCGTCCACCGACAGCCGTCATCACCACGACCGCGACAATTTCCGCCTGCCGAAATTTATCCCGCTCGATTTGTGGCACGCCTATTTGGATATGCGCGCGCAAGCCGGCAAAAAAGCCGGCAACGGCGCAAAAAAAGCCGCCGTAAAGCAATTGGCCAAATTCCACAACCAAAACCTCGACCTGCGCCCGATTATGGAGGCGAGTATTCTCAAAGGCTGGCTGGGCTTTTTCCCGCCCGACCGCAAAGCCAACGGCAGGCCGTCTGAAGACGATCTCAAAGCCCAACAGCAGAAAGTGTTGCGCGAACTGGCAGCATTGGCGGCCGAGCGTGAAAAACCGGCCAAACCGCCGCCCGACAAGCCCGACAAGGCGGCGATCGAAAAACTGCGGCAGGCCGTTCTCAAAAATGCCGGCATCACCCCCGAAAAACCCACCGCGCCATAAGGCCGCCGCCCTGTTGCGCCCGTCTGCCGCCGCCGTCCGCCCAAACGGCGGTTTTTTTACGACCAGCCGCCCCGGTTTCGGCGGTTTTCACCGTTGAGATGCCGAAACGGCCGCTGTTTTGATACTCGGACAGACGTTTTGGGCGTTTTAGGCCGTCTGAAAGCCCGTTTTTCCGTTTTCAGACGGCCTGTTTGGGATGTTTGAAAAACCTTGCCAAATCATGTCTTTGTACATGACGGACAAAGTACAGCGTACAAAACGCCGAAGTGCTTTGTCCGCCGAAGCCGTTTTCTATACAGAGAGCACAGCAGAGACCACTGACAGACACCTTAAGGCCGTGCGGCCTGATGATTTTTTGGGCAGTTTGATTTTTTATGGGCAGATAGGCGTTTGGGTGTTTTGAGCAGAGAGATATGCACGTTTTTTGTGGATAAGTGGGGTTTGACATAAACCAATTTATGTAATAACATTGTTATTACATTTATAGCAATAATTGAAAGCCCCGCCATGAAAACTGTGATTAGAAAAATGGGCAATTCTCAGGGGGTAATTATTCCCAAAACCCTTATAAATCAGCTTGGCTTTAACGATTGTGTTGAAATGTCCGTTGTGGGCGGCACTATTGTTTTGAGCAAACCCAAACCTACCGTGCGCAACGGTTGGGCAGCGGCGGCTGAAGATTTGGTACGACACGGAGAAGACGGTTTGGCTTGGGAAAACTTCCGGGAAGATGAGGTTGCAGAGTGGCAATGGTAAAGCGTGGTGAAGTGTTTTGGGTTCAATTAGATCCGACCGTGGGCAGCGAAATACAGAAGACGCGACCGTGTGTAATTGTTTCACCGTCTGAAATACACGATCATTTGAAAACAGTCATCATTGCGCCGCTCACTTCTGCCGGGCGCCCGGCTCCTTTTCGTGTTCCGGTAACATTTGGAGGTAAAGACGGATTGGTTTTGTTGGATCAAATCCGCGTTGTCGATAAACGCCGGTTGGTCAAGTCAATGGGACATTTGAGCGATGCGGTGCTGTTCGATATTTTGTCTGTGCTTCAAGAAATTTTTATGGAATAACCCGCTAGCAGGTTTTGAGGCCGTCTGAAAAATTCAGACGGCTTTTTGCCGTTAGCAGCCCCGGGCATTTAAGATTCGCCGTTTTCGGCAGAGCCGAACAGTTCGTTATCGGAGGGGGGCGGACCCCATTGGAATTTTCTCGGTTTGCCGGCTGTCAATTCCATTCCAAAACTGAGCCACAGTTGTGGTCTAAAATTGAGCCACCCTATGAGCGGTGTTTCATCCGGTAAGAATCATTGCCCGTCTCAAAAATATCGCAGCAATAAGTCAG
>NZ_JADGLG010000073.1:0-8488 GCF_015235335.1 Neisseria sp. 19428wB4_WF04 | reverse complement strand
GTATTGGGCTGAATACCTAAGATATCGGCAGCAGAACGTGCGGTTACTTCCAATACAAAATATTCAAGCAGTTTTCTTTGCAGACTCTTCTTTAACTTACAGTGGGTTATCTTCATTTTGGCAGCCTGTCATGACTGCTAATCTACGTCAGCCCCTATTTTTAATGGATATCCCTAAAATTGATTAAAAAATAGGCAAATATGCCTGAATTTATCAAAACAGGTTACCCCAAAACAGACTACCCCCTTTATCCATAGGGGTTGCAGCAAATCGCATCAATTACCCGAAATCGAAGTGAAATTTTGCAGGCAGATAAAAGCGGGAAATACTGGCGTTTCCGCTATTACAGACCACAGGATAAAAAGCCAGACCACAGGATAAAAAGCACGATGAAATACGACTTGGCACATATCCCGATATAAGCCTGAAAGAAGCGAGAGCCAAGCGGGAAGAAATGCGCGCCCTGCTAGTGAAAGGGATTGACCCCAAACAACACAAGCAAAGAGAAACGCAAAATCAGGCAGACCAAAAACCGCCAACACTTTTGAAGCCGTTGCCCGCAAATGGCAGGCAGGCCAAGCGGCCAAGCCCGACAAATGGAAGCCCGACCATGCACGGCGCGTTATCCGCAGCTTGGAGCTTCACATTTTCCCCGACATTGCCCGCAGACGATAGGCGAAATTATGCTGCTTGAAGTTTTGGTGCTTTTGCAGCGGCTGGAGGCACAAGGGGCAAGGGAAAAACGACACCGCCCACAAAGTGTATGGCGTAGTTAATCAGGTTTTCAGATTTAACCCTGCCGCCGAATTGCGGGAAGAGCTGGCCGTATTCAATCAAGAGCATTACCGAACCGTTACAAACCCCCGAAATAGGCCGCCTGCTGAATGCCTTGGATAGCTACATAGGCAACCCGCAGACCCGCGCATTAATCAGGCTTTCCCCACATCAAAGCGGCAGATTTACCCCGTTGTAGATGAAACAGCAGAACAGAATTATTAGACCACATCTTACAAACAATCATTGTTCGATAATTCAGGCAGGCATTGCGGCGGCGCGGCTGCCGTACCGCCTTTACTACACGATGCGCAGCAATACCATTATTTTCATGCTGATAGGCGGGAATAAAGGCAAATTGATGCAAGCAATCAATGCAGCCACCAAAACGTGGGGTATGTGCTTTGGCTGTTTTATTTGGTACATTATTGGCACATACAGACTTTTTATCTTAATTTTTTCTACTGTTTTTCTGTCATTTACCTATTGTTAATAATATTTAATCAGCATTTTTATACTGGTACGCCTTAGCTGAAGAGTTGCTCACATGGGACTCGCTCTAGCCATTAGATTCAGCATGGCAAATGTGTGCTACGTGTTGTAATGTATTGCAATACCTTATACTGGGTATTTTTATCGCATGTTGTCAAGGCCGCCATATTGATGTTTCATACACTATCTGTTTTGTATTCACTCCAATCAAGCTGGAAAATCAGGTTAGCTCGAATGCTTTGTGTAGCACACGGGTGGCCAGTTCCATGTATTTCTCGTCTATTAATACAGAGACTTTGATTTCAGAAGTAGAAATCATTTGGATATTGATGCCTTCTTCGGCCAGTGTGCGGAACATTTTTGAGGCTACACCCACATGCGATCGCATGCCTAGGCCCACGATGGAAACTTTGCATACGGTGTCATCGCCGTCGATTTCTGCTGCGCCGATGCTGTCTTGCAGGCTGTTGAGGGATTCCAAAACGGGTTTGTAGTCGCCGCGAGGCACGGTGAACGAGAAGTCGGTGGTGCCTTCGGCTCCCACGTTTTGAATAATCATGTCCACTTCTATGTTGGCTGCGGCCACTGCGCCTAAAATCTGGTAGGCCACGCCGGGTTTGTCGGGCACGCCCCGCACATTGATGCGGGCTTGGTTTTTGTCGAATGCAATACCGGATACGGCTGCTCTTTCCATGTTGTTGTCCTCTTCAAAGGTGATTAGTGTGCCGTTGCCGCCTTCTTGAAGGCTGCTCAACACGCGCAGGCGCACTTTGTATTTGCCGGCAAATTCAACCGAGCGGATTTGCAGTACTTTTGAACCCAGGCTGGCCAGCTCGAGCATTTCTTCAAAGGTAACGGTGTCTAGGCGGCGCGCTTCGGGCACTACGCGGGGATCGGTGGTGTAAACGCCGTCAACGTCCGTGTAAATTTGGCATTCTTGGGCTTTGAGTGCGGCGGCCATGGCAACGGCGGAAGTGTCGGAGCCGCCGCGTCCGAGTGTGGTAATGTTGCCCTGGCTGCTTACGCCCTGAAAGCCGGCTACAATCACGACATGGCCTGCTTTCAAATCGGCGTGTATGGCTTCATCATCGATGCTTTCGATGCGTGCTTTGGTGTGGGCGGCATCGGTTTTTACGGCAATCTGCCAGCCTGTGTAGCTCTTGGCAGGCACGCCGATGTCTTTCAGAGCCATGGCAAGCAGGCCGATGGTAACTTGTTCGCCGGTTGCCAAAACCACATCAAGCTCGCGCGGGTCGGGCAGGTTTTGCATTTCGTGCGCCAATGCCACCAAGCGGTTGGTTTCGCCGCTCATGGCGGATACCACCACCACTACATCGTGCCCTTCGGCACGGGTTTTGGCAATACGTTTGGCCACGTTTTTGATGCGTTCGGTGGAGCCTACCGAGGTACCTCCGTATTTTTGTACGATTAACGCCATGTTTTCGTGCTTTCTTGATTATTGGGATATTAGGAGATGCAACGGCAGAATCGTTGCTGTTTGGAAAGGTGTTGCATTATTACCTATTTTTACGCCGGAAAACAAGTTGGCGGAGCAGATTAACCGGTGTTTTACGGCGTGGCCGCCGTTTGTTTTGACACGCATCAAAGCAGGCCGTCTGAACGAGGCTGTGCCTGAAAACCGGTGTTAGAAAATCCGTGGTGTTGACAGAGTGAGTTGGAGCCGTCTGAAATATTGATTGTCTGCTGTTGGTGCGGGCAGGGTTCCGGATGAAAGCCAACCGGTTTTTATTTCAATAATTGATAAAACACAAACAGAGTCTTTGCCTGCACGGGCGCGGTTAAAGAAACTTGTTGTGATGTTTTGGAATGTTGCATTTGAGTTTTGCAAAAGCCACGGATTGATGTTTGGGCAGGATGGTTGCCGCCACCGTTATTCTTTTTGGGTTTTAGCCGCCAGCATGGCCTGCAGGCCGGCCAAATTGCTTCTGCCTTCTTCTTTGCTCACGATGGGGGCACCTCCTTTGCGGCCTAGGATTTTCAAATCTTCCTGGGGCATCTCGCCGATAAAGCGGCTGGGTTCGGGAAACTGCCAGGTGCCTTGGCGTTTGCGTTTGATACAGTGGGTGATTGTGAGCCGGTGTTGGGCGCGGGTGATGCCCACATACATCAGCCGCCGCTCTTCTTCTACATTGCTTTCTTCGATGCTGTCGGCGTGGGGCAGCATGCCTTCTTCGCAGCCCACCAGAAATACATACGGATACTCCAGCCCTTTTGCGGCATGTAGGGTGGAAAGTTTGACTGCATCAGCTTCTTCTTCGTTTTTGCCTTCCAACAGCGTCATCAGCGCAATGGTCTGTGCGATTTCCATAATGTTTTTGCCGTCTTGCCTGCTTTTTTTCGCCAGCCAGTCGGTTAAATCGCACACGTTGCGCCATTTGCTTTCGCCCGCTTTGCCTTCTTCGTTGTTTAACAAATGCGCTTCGTAAGCGATGTCGTTCAACAGATTGGTGATGAGTTCGCCGGCATCATTGTGTTCTGCGTGGGCGCGGTAGTTTTCCATCAGGGCGACAAACTGTTGCAGATGTTCGCGGTTGGCGGCGGCGAGTGCAGACTGCGCCTCTCCGCTTAAGGCGGCTTCATAAAGGCTGCATCCGTGTTGTTGGGCATAGGCATTGAGCTTGCCCAATGTGGCTTCGCCGATGCCGCGTTTGGGCGTGGTGGCGGCGCGAAGGAAGGCCGGGTCGTCGCCGGGGTTGGCCAAGAGGCGGATATAGGCGAGCACGTCTTTGATTTCGGCTTTGTCGAAAAAACTCTGGCCGCCTGAAAGTTGATAGGGAACGCGCGCGCTGCGCAGGGCTTCTTCAAATATGCGTGCCTGATGGTTGCCGCGGTAGAGTACGGCGAAATCGGCATAACGGGTTTTGTCGCCGCCCATGAGTTTTTGTTTCACAATCTGACCCACTACCCATTCGGCTTCGTGCTGTTCGTGCCGGCAGGCCACGACTTTGATGTGCTCCCCCATACCGAATTGCGACCACAAGGTTTTTTTAAACAATTTGGGGTTGTTTTCAATCACTTTATTGGCCACTTTTAGAATCCGCGCGGTGGAGCGGTAATTCTGCTCGAGCTTAATCACTTTCATCTGCGGATAATCGGCCTGCATTTGGCGCAGGTTTTCCATATTGGCACCGCGCCAAGCGTAGATGGATTGATCGTCATCGCCCACAGCGGTGAACATGCCTTCGACACCGGTTAAGAGTTTCATTAAGGTATATTGGCAGGTGTTGGTATCTTGGCACTCGTCCACCAGCAGATAACGCAGGCGAAGTTGCCATTTGCGGCGTACCTCGTTGTTTTGCTGCAGCAGTAGGGCGGGCAGACGGATCAAGTCATCAAAATCCACCGCCTGATAGTGTTCCAGTGTAGCCTGATAGCCGGCATAAACAGCGGCCGTTTGCCTGTCCCATTCGTTGGAGGCCGTCTGAATAATGTCTTCTGGCGTTTTTAAATCGTTTTTCCACAAAGAAATCCGGTGTTGGGTCTTATATAAGGCCTCTTTGCCGGTGCCGCCCAACAATTCGTTGAGGATTTTGGCACTGTCGGTGCCATCGAGTATCGAAAAATTCTTTTTATAACCGATATGCAGCGCTTCTTCACGCAGAATGCGCATACCGAGCGAGTGGAAAGTACAGACAGTCAGCCCGCGCGTGCTTTTTTTCGGCAACATTCTACCTACGCGCTCCTGCATTTCACGGGCAGCCTTGTTGGTGAACGTGATGGCCGCCACATGATGCGGCGAATAGCCTATATTGGTAATCAAATATTTGATTTTCTGGGTGATTACGCCGGTTTTCCCACTGCCTGCACCCGCCAGCACCAGCAGCGGCCCGCCAAGATATTCCACAGCTTGCAGCTGCTGGGGGTTGAGCTTCATGGAGATAGGCCGTCTGAAAGAAGAGGCAGGATTATAGTCAATCCACTCAGTTTTTGCTATAGCACCAGCCCGAAGAAAAGGTTTGTAAGCCGATTGAGCACAACGGGATCATAAATAAATTAAAGAACTACAATAGAAATAGAATCAGTTTAATGTGCCCGTATTGCCTGTGGTCTACCACTTTGTTCTATCTTAAATTTAATTTACGATAAAAAAGAAAGGGGCTGAAGTAGATTAGCCCTAAATACCACACCAATCCCGCAAGATTTTCAACTGCTCACTTGGTGTGCCAAAGTTAAAACGAAACCCGCATTCTTTCAAGAATAGGGGGAAAAGACTTTCGGTTGATTCCGTTGTATTTACGTAGCACTCGCTTGGCTTGATTCCGAAAATTCCCGATGCCGTTGATGGTTTTTATAGTTTCTGTGGTCGGCAAACCTCTTGGAACGGTTAATGCGGTGATGGGTAAAACTGTTCACACTCAAAGTATCGCAACTACTCCGGCTGTCCGTATAAACGATACTGTCCGGCATGATTTTCTTTTTGATTACAAGCATTAATGCCTCGGATTCGGCATTGCCAGCTACAACCGTATCAACCTGAGTGTGCCGTTTCAAAATGCCGGAGATGACAACTTTTCCTGCCGTACCGCGTCCGCGTCTGCCTTTGCGTCTGTCACTGGAATAACTTTCGCTTGACTCAACGCAACCGTGAAAAATCCCGTTGGCGGCCGGCAACAAATAATGGTTGATAACTTGGCGGATTTTGCAGTAGAACAATGCCGCCGAATTGGGATGGATGCCAAAAATATTGACAGCGGAACGGCAGTAACTTGAAGCACGCAAAACGCAGCAGTTATTTTTGCACTTTTTTCTTTAATTTGCAGGGTGTTATTTTTATTTTTGGAGGGGCATATCTGCTAAGCTAGTACAGCCCTTAAACTAGGCCGTCTGAAAAGTTTTTCAAACGGTCTGAGGTTTGCTGCCAAATAAAATCAAACAGCGGCCTACTGTTTTTTCAAACCCAAAACGTCCTGCATGTGTATCCGCCGTAATATCCAAATACACAGTAAACCGTGCCGTTCTTAAGCATGCCCGAGAATCACGCAGCCGTTATTTCGGCAGACAATGCAAGCTGTCCGGCATAGATTGACCACGTCCATGCCGGAAACCACTCTGCCGAATACGGCGTAGCCGTAACCTTGAACCGTTTTTATTTTTAAAGTTTAAGAAGTCGTTGTCGGCCACGTTGATGAAAAATTGGCTGGTGGCAGAATTCGGATTGGTCGTGCGCACCATGGCAATGGTGCCGCGGTATTTTTCAGACCATTATCAGCTTCATTGACAATGGCTTTTTCAGTGGCTTTTTGAGTCATATCCGGCTTAAAGCCGCCGTCCTCAATCATGAAGCCATTGATAACGCGGTGGAAAAAAACCTTTGCTTACATAAGCAGTAAAATTGGCTACGGTTTCCGGTCTTTTTTTCGTCCAGTGCCAGCTCGATTTTACCCATATTGGTGTCAATAATGACGCGGGTTTCGGCCTGCACGGAGAAGGCGGTGCCCAATGTGAGACCGGTGAAGATGAGTGCGGATAATTTTTTCATAAAAGGTTTCCAAAAATTCCAGATTGTTTGTGAACTGCGGAATTATCGTGGGTTTCTATGCAGGCTTATTTTTTCGGACAGGTATAACATATGTCATATTAAATCAATGATTTAAATGAAAAAACATGATTAATATGCAGTATGCCGATGCAGCGAAAAAGGCTGAAATCTTATCGGAAACTTTGCCGTATATCCGCCGTTTCTCCGGCAAAACTATCGTTATCAAATACGGGGGCAATGCCATGAACAATCCGTAGTTGAAAGAGGGGTTTGCCAAAGATATGGCGCTGCTGAAGCTGGTGGGTATCAACCCCGTGATCGCGTGGACGGAGGAGGCCTGCAGATTAACGATATGCTCAATAGGGGGCAAAGAAGGCACATTTATGCAGGGGATGCGGGTTACCGACAGTGAAACCATGGATATTGTGGAGATGGTGCTGGTGGGCGGTCATGTAAACAAAGAAATTGTATCGCTGCTCAATCAATACGGCGGCAAAGCCGTGGGCGTTACCGGCTGCGACAGTAATTTTATCTGGGCTAAAAAACTGTTTATCGATGCGCCAGAGTGCAGCAGTGTGGACATCGGTCAAGTGGGCGTGCTGGAAAGCATCGACTGCTCGTTGGTTAAAAGCATCATCGCTTACGGCGATATTCCCGTGGTTGCCCCTATCGGTGTCGACAGCAACGGCGAAGCCTTTAATATCAATGCCGAATTGGATGCAGAAAAACTTTTGATGATGAGCAACACTGCCGGCGTGCTCGATAAAAACGGCAACCTGTTTACCAACCTCACGCCAATTAGGGCTGCAATCTAAAATTTAACATAATTATGATTATTTACCAGGATTGGATGAGTTGAGATAAAATGCTGTTTAATATTGGACTTTTCACTCCTTGTGTTTTAAATCTATACCTTCCCAGAGTACAAATTTAAATTACTGCTTAAGATTTAACTTGAAATTTATTATATTGTATTAGAGATAAAGAAGTTGCTCAATAGGTTGAATTTTATGAAAAATAAATTTACGCTGTAACCTCTCTGGGGAAGTAAAGGATTTATGTTTCATATGGCATATAATAGGGAATTACGGAAGGTAAAGTCAAACTCTGCATATTGGCCATATTACATATTCCAAGAGTTCATTGCGGAGCAAAAGTATTCGAAATCGACGAAGTCGGCGTATTTGTCGAAGCTGAACCAATTTGGACTGATTTTGGTGGATTTAGGCTATAAACACCAAGATGAGACATTGGTAAGTCTGCAAGTTTTTAAAAAGACACTTGTTGAGTATCACAAGCTATTGTTAAAAACAACAGGTAGAAACGGTGTTATCAATCCGAGCCTAAATTTATATATTTAGGCTTGGAATATGTTTGGAAGATGGTATGCGACTTCACATTCTCAGCACAGTTACTGCTTCTCAGCATGCAGAACCTTTAAAGTGCATCCTAAGCTTCCGTGTATGATACAGCTTGATAAGTTGATATGGCTTGAGCCTGAGGATTTGGAGTGTTATCAGGCAATGAGGCAGTGGTGCATAATCGATTTATTCTGCACAGCAGCATTGCGAGTGAACGAACTGGTTGGAATACGGTGTCAATTCCATTCCAAAACTGAGCCACAGTTGTGGTCTAAAATTGAGCCACCCTATGAGCGGTGTTTCATCCGGTAAGAATCATTGCCCGTCTCAAAAATATCGCAGCAATAAGTCAGGCGGTCCA
>NZ_JADGLG010000072.1:0-8564 GCF_015235335.1 Neisseria sp. 19428wB4_WF04 | reverse complement strand
GTTTGCCGACCGACACAACCATATCAACGGCATTGAGAATTTTTGGAATCAGGCGAAACGTGTCTTGCGCAAATACAACGGAATCGACCGAAAATCTTTTCCTCTGTTCTTGAAAGAATGTGAGTTTCGTTTTAACTTCGGGACACCAAAGCAGCAGTTAAAAACTTTGCGGCTTTGGTGTGGTGTTTAGGGCTAATCTACTTCAGCCCCTTTCTTTTTGTTTGAAAAAGCGCGGATTGCCGATACAATGCACGCTTTTCCCGAAACGTGTTGGTTTATGCTGTATTATTTTCTGTGCGATATGTGGGATATTTTGCGCCTGCGTTATAAAAATCCCGCAGATTACCGCTATCCGTTTATCGTTGCCGCTGCCGTGCTGCTGTTGATCGGCTTGGTGAATGCGGCTTCTACTGCACTTTTGTTCGGCAAGAGCCCGGCGGTGGTTGCGCTGACCGTGCTGCTGACAGTGTTGAAATGCGCTGTGCTGAGCTTGGTGATGGGGCGGATGTTGCCGCACGGGAAAACCAAGCTGCCGATGTGGGGTTTTGTATTGGCTTCCGAAGCCCTGTCGGTGCCGCTGCTGGTGTTGTTTTATGCCCCTGCGTTGGCGGCTGCGGGCATGTTTTGGCAGATTTGGATATTTGTTGCCCAAGCGGTCGGATTTATCAGAATGAGCGGCCGGCCGGGTTGGCGGGTGATGTCGGCCTATCTGGTTTATGCGGTATTGACCGTGATAGCGGGCAGTGCGCTGCTGACGGCTGCGGCACAAACCGGCCTGATTGATTTGGACGCGCTCGCCGGGCAGGCTAAAGTGATGTTGGAATCCGGGCCGCAAGCGCGTTAGATTCCGATATGCTGCAATGGTTTTAAAAGGCCGTCTGAATATATTTTTCAGACGGCCTCTCTGCTTTTTCAAACCGGTTAGTGAATCTCCGCTTCTCTGTGGCGTTGCCGGGCTTTGCTGTTTGCTGTATTGTCTGCGGCTTTTTGCGGCCTGGCAGCCCAAAATGAGCGGATTCTCGATACATCGGTTGTTTTCCACAACCGGTTTTGCCGCTTGGCGGATACGGCGCGGCAGTGTTTGGAAACGGTTTTGGCATGTTGAATCCGAAACTGTGGCGCATATTTTGCAGTTTTTAATGCAAGATAACGCCGCCCTGTTGTTAAATATGACTGTTTGCAGGTAACGGATTGCCGCTCTCCTGCGGATAAAACGCACTTTATAAACACACTTTTTTGAGGGAAAAAACATGAACAAACTGATGGCGGTTTTGCTTGCCGCACCCGTTGCTTTGGTTGCACCTTATGCTACCGCAGAAACCCGGCAGCATCCTGCCCAAATACAGGCGCAGCAGAATATCGACACGGTGTTGGCAGTGGCACGCAACGGCAGTTTGAGCGAGCAGCAGAAAATCCGCCGGATTGAAGGCTATGCCGATGGTTTTTTGGATTACGGGCGCATTTCGGCGTTGGCCGTGGGTTTGCCGTGGCGGGATTTTTCAGCCAAACAAAAAACCGATTTTATCGCAGCCTTTAAAGATATGATGATTTCGATGTATGCGCGCTCTGCCTTGATGGGGGCTGCCGATGCACAGGTGAAGCTGCTGCCTAAAATCACCGATAACGGCAATAAGGTGGAGGTGTTTTCTGAAATCCGCACCAAAAAAGGCAGCAAATACGAAGTGGCCTACCAGCTTTACCGGGCGGGGGCGGTGTATAAGGTGTATAACATTCGTGTGGACGGCGTGAGTTTGGTTACAGTTTACCGCAACCAATTCAATGAGTTGATTAAACAGAAAGGCATTGACGGCGCAATCGCAACCTTGCGCGCCAAAGGTTTGAAAAAAGCCGAGCCGCTGTAATGCCTATCTGGTGAATCCACGCATTTTCGATATTCAGGCATCGGGCTGCCGGCAGCATGGGCGGAGTGCAACCGTTCTGCCTGTTGATGCTTTGGAGGCCAAAACAAGCGGTTTCTTTGAGTGAAACCAAACCGCGCCCGCGCCATATAGGGCAGGCGGATTAGCGATGTTTTGATACGGCAGATAAACGGATACTGCAACAAAGGCCGTCTGAAATTTTCAGACGGCCTTTGTTGCAGTCAGATTGAAATAAAATTGCCTGAATCAGCAGGCTCTGCCGCTGCGGGCAGTTTTGCCGCCTGCAGGCTTGGCCGGGGCTTGGAAAGCGCGTTTGGCCGCCTGAAAGATGGCTTGACGTCTGCGGTGGTGCATCATGGTCTCCTTTCGTTGTTGTTGTCATGGCGTGAGATTCAAGCAATATAATGGCGTTGGCTGTTTATTACAAGCCGGGTTTTGATAAACATTGTTTATTTCTGCCAAGTGTGCGGGCTTTGCAACGGTTTCAGACGGCCTATGGCCGGCACGCTTTGAAATCATGACGATGCCGGCCTGCTCTGCATGCCCTTCGGTCTGCCGACCGGCGTTTGTTTGGGTTGGCTGCAGTCAGCCTCGGTAATGCCGCCAAAAATGCGCCGGCGGGCCGCAGCCTTTGCCGATGCGCCAGCCCGCTCCTGCTTCGATGGCGCCGTGCAGATAGGTTTTGGCCGCCGAAACGGCGGTGTTCAGATTGCCGCGTTGCGGGTGCAGGGCAGCAATGGCGGCAGCGAGGGTGCAGCCTGTGCCGTGGGTGTTGCGGGTGTCGATACGGCTGTTGCGGAAGCATTGCGGCCGGTGGCCGGCCACCAAAAGCCAGTCGCGCGCTTCTTTGCTGTGCTGCCAACAGCCGCCTTTGAGCAGCACGGCTGCTGCGCCTTTTTCCATGAGTTGCCGGCCCTGCCCAAGCATTTCATCTTCATTTGCGGCCGTGGTGTTGCCGGTGAGTGCGGCCAACTCGCTGATGTTGGGCGTGATGAGGCCGGCCAGGGACAGCAGTTCGTTGCAGAGGGCCGCTATGGTGTTTTCCTGTGTCAGTTTGTCGCCGGAGTGGGCGGCCAACACGGGGTCGAGCACCACGAAAGCGGTGTTGTGTCTGCGCAATGCGGCGGCTACGGCGTGAATGGAGGCGGTGTCGGGCAGCATACCGATTTTCACGGCATCGATGCGGATGTCGGAAAAAACAGATTGGCATTGTGCGGCCACGATGTCGGCCGGAACGGGGTGGACGGCCTGCACCCCTTGGGTGTTTTGTGCGGTAACGGCGGTAATCACGCTGGTGCCGTAGGCACCGAGTGCAGCAAAGGTTTTTAAGTCGGCCTGAATACCTGCGCCGCCGCCGGAGTCGGAGCCGGCTATGGTGAGGGCGCGGGGAAAAGGTTTGCCGGGCATGGCGTATCCTTGCGGTAGTGTATGTGGAAGGCGGGGCGAAGCAGACGGCCGTGCCATACGGTATAACCCCGCTTGGTTTCTGTTGCGGCATTGCTGCGACTTGGCTCGGAGAGAACGATTTTGTCGGCTGTACGGGCGGCAACAGAGCCGATTCTAACTCGTTGTGTTCAGTCTGCAGCCTGGCAATGGAAATGGATTCGCAATGGCGAATCTGTTGGAACCATTATCAGGCGGCGGGTCGCGGATATTGCCGCAGGACGGGCGGATGCCGTGATTGTTTTTACGGGTTGGCTGTTAGAGGTGCCGTTTTTATTTTGGTTTCATTATAGGGAGGCGGTTTTTTAGTTAAACAGGATATTGCTTGAGCGGTTAAAAAGGCCGTCTGAAAGTATTCAGACGGCCTCGGTGTCAGATGACGGTGAAACACGTGGGGCGAGGCAGGAGGTAAAGATGATGCTGGGCCGGTTTGGCTGCCGCCCCGGCTTCCTGCAATGTTGTTTTTTGGAGGGGCGGGTAATGCTGTTTGTTTTAATGCCGCCATTATTTGAAAACGGGCGGGGCGGATTCCAGCCCGCGCTGCTTTTCGCTCAATCTGCGGTGGATGTCGAGGGCGGTGGCGCGGCGGTCGGCGCCGGAGGGCACGGGGTCGAGAAAATGCAGTTCGGCCACGCCGCCGGGCTGGCGGATAATCATGCAGATAGATTGCAGCAGGCTGATGTCGCCGTGGTAGGCCATGGCGGGGTTGGGGCTGCTGCCGTCGGGGTTGGGGTAGCGGCACAACACCGGTATCAGCGGCACATCTGCTTCATAGGCCGCCTGAAAAAAGCTGGTTTTAAACGGCAGGATTTCGCGGCCTTCGGTGCTGGTGCCTTCGGGGAACAGGGTAACGGTGTCGCCGTTTTTGAGCGCTGCGGTAACGTGGCGGATTTTTTCGCTGTTGCCTTCGGTGCCTTTGTTGCGGGTAACGTAAACGGTTTGCGCCTGCGTGGCGAGATAGCCGACCACCGGCCATTTGGCTACCTCGTCTTTGGCAACGAAGCGGCCGGGAAAGGCACCGTTAACGGCCATGATGTCGAGCCAGGAAATGTGGTTGCTGATCATCATCTGCCCCCGCCCTTTTTCGGGCAGGCTGCCGTAGACGGCGAGTTTCAGGCCGCAGGAGGCAAGCACGCGCAGCGACCATAATTGAATGGCGCGCAATTTGCGCTGTTTGCTGTAAAAGGGGAACAGGAAAAACATTTCGGCTGTGCCGTAGAGCAGGCAGATGCCGATGCAGAGTAGGCGGAAAACGGTGCGTAGGGTGGTCATATTGGGTAAAAAACGGTGGTCCGTATGGTTGCTGGCCGTCTGAAAGGCTTGGGCTGAGCCTGCTGTTGTGCCGCGAACCTGCCCGGTTTGAGCTGCGGCACGCCGTGTTTTTGGCTTGGCAAACTGAAGCGGCAACAGGGGCGGCTTGGTATTGCTGCGCCTGCGGCCGGTTGCCGGGGTGCAGGAAAAGCAGACTGCGCCTGCTTTGCGGCAGCCGTGCCGCGGGTTCAGACGGCCTGTGTTTCAGACGGCCTGCGCATTTCGGGGTTTCAGGCGGGATGTTTCGGCGCGAAACGTTGCAGGTAGCGGTTGTTGAGCCGGGTGATGTCCATCAGAATCAGCACATCGGCGCAATTGAAGGCTTCATCTGCGCAGGGTTCGCCGCAAAACCAGGCTCCGGCTTTGAGATAGCCCTTAATCAGAGAAGGGCACTCGGGGTGTTCGGAGGGGGTGAGCCGTTCCCATTTGAGCGGGTTGAGCGGGCGCACGCGCCACGGCTCGGGAGCCAGATGTTTCTCTTTCAACACATGATACAGCCCGGCTGCTTCGTGGCCGCCATCGGCAGTGCTGATGCTGCCGCAGCCGATCATAAAGCGCAGGTTTTCATCGCGCATGAATTTCACCAGCCCCGTCCACAGCAGCATCACCAGGCCGCCGTGGCGGTAGTCGGGGTGGATGCAGGCGCGCCCCAGTTCCACGGTTTGCGGCAGAATGTTTTGCAGCGGGGAAAGGTCGAATTCGTGTTCGCTATACCACGAGCCGACAGCGCGGGCGGCTTCTTCGGTGATCAGGCGGTAGCAGCCCACCACTTCGCCGGCGGCTTCATCGAAAGCGAGCAGGTGGTGGCAGTGCCGGTCGTATTCGTCGGCATCCAAACCGTTGCTGCCGGGGATGTCGGCGCCCAATTCTTCTGCAAACACCCGGTAGCGCAAGCGTTGTGCGGCTTCGATTTCCTGCCGGTTTTCAGCCAGGCGCACGCTCAGGCCGATTTTGGGGCCGGTGGTGTTGAAACGGCTGGTTTGCGGCATAAACATAATCCTGTGTGGTAAAAATAACCCGCCAAGTATAGCAGACGGCATAAATCAAGTAACTGGTTAATTTCGTTGGCAGAAGCGGCTCAGGCCGTCTGAAACGCTGCTTTCAGACGGCCTGAGGTGTTTTGATGCAGATGTGCAAACGGTTCATAATAACGGCTGCGATTGTGGCGGATACGCCCGACTTTCCTTTAAAAAAACGGCAGGCATTTGGCTATGGACGACACCGATTTCACCACCCGTTACCGAATATTGAAGCGTAAAACCATCCACAAAATCAGGCAGACGCAGCGGCTGTCGCGCAAAACCGTTGCTTTCGCCTTTCTGCTGGCGGGGGCGGCCCTGGTGGCCTTGGTTTCTTTGCTGTTTGCCCATTTGGCCGACTTTGCGTTGGAGCAAAACGCGCTGCTGGTTAGAAAATACCCGTGGTTTGCCTGGGCGGCGCTGCCGCTGGGGTTGCCGCTGATTGTGTGGCTGACGCGCCGCTTCGCGCCCTACACGGCAGGCAGCGGTATTCCGCAGGTGCTGGCCTCGCTGTCGTTGCCCCACGGTGCGCAGAAACTGAGCCTGCTGAAGTTGGGGCAGACCATGCTGAAAATCCCGCTCACTTTTTTGGGTATGCTGGCAGGCACCTCTATCGGGCGCGAAGGGCCGTCTGTGCAGGTGGGGGCGGCGGTGATGGCGGCATGGGGTGCATGGTGCAAAAAACACCATCTGGCTTTCAAAGGCATACAGGAAAACGATTTGATTGCGGCAGGCGCGGCGGGCGGTTTGGCAGCGGCATTCAATGCGCCGCTGGCCGGCGTGGTGTTTGCCATTGAAGAATTGGGGCGCGGCGTGATGTTGCGTTGGGAGCGGCAGATTTTTATCGGCGTGTTGGCGGCGGGTTTCATCCAAGTGGCCATACAGGGCAACAACCCTTATTTTTCAGGCTTTCACGGCACACAGCTCAACCATATGCTGGCCTGGGTGCTGCTGTGCGGTTTGATTTGCGGCGTGGCGGGCGGCCTGTTTGCACGGCTGCTTTATAAAGGTGCGGCCGCATTTGCGCCTGAAAAATGGCGCGCTTGGATACGCCGCCACCCCGTTTTGTTTGCCGGCGTGGTTGGACTGATGCTGGCCGCCATCGGCACTCTTTATCAGGGGCAGACTTTCGGCACGGGTTATCACGAAGCTTCAGGCGCGCTGCGGCGTATGTATGAAGCCCCGGTCGGCGTGGCACTGGCCAAATGGGCGGCTACCGTGCTTTCTTATTGGGCGGGCATTCCCGGCGGCATCTTTACCCCCTCGCTCACTGTGGGCGCCATGCTGGGCCAGCATATTGCCGATTTGGCTGACCTGCAAACCGGCATGAATGTGCTGGTGTTGATCTGCATGACCGCATTTTTGGCGGCTGCTACACAGTCGCCGCTTACCGCCAGCGTAGTGGTGATGGAAATGACGGGCGGACAAAATCTGTTGTTTTGGCTGTTGGTTGGTGCTATTTTTGCTTCACAAGTGTCGCGCCAGTTTTCCCCGAAACCGTTTTACCATGCGGCAGGCGCGCGTTTCCGGCAGCGTGTTCAGGAAGAAAACGCCGCCCGGCAGACCGCTTCAAAGGAGAATCCGTAAATGGCAGTCAATTTGACAGAAAAAAAAGCGGAAGAATTACCCGCTGTTGATGGCATGCAGGTATTTGTGGGCGGGCGTGAAAAAGCCCGACCATGACGACTTAACCCTGATTGTGCTCAACCGTAACACCGTTGGTGCCGTGTTTACCCGAAACCGCTTCTGTGCCGCTTCGGTTTATGCGGCCAAAGAACACCCGGCCAACGAAAACGGCATCCGTGCGCTGGTTATCAACACCGGCAATGCCAACGCCGGCACCGGCGTGCAGGGCCGCGAAGACGCGCCGGCGGTATGCCGTGCTGCCGCAGTACAAGTCGGCTGTGCACCCGAACAAGTGCTGCCTTTTTCAACCGGCGTGATTCTCGAGCCGCTGCCCGCGCAGAAAATCACTGCCGCCCTGTCCGGTGTGAAACCCGTGCACTAGGACCGTGCCGTCCGCGCCATCATGACCACCGACACCGTGCCCAAAGCCGCAGGCCGAGAAGGCAGGGTGGGCAACCGCCACACCGTGCGCGTCGCCGGCATTGCCAAAGGCTCCGGCATGATTTGCCCCGATATGGCCACCATGCTCGGCTTCATTGTTTGCGATGCCAAAGTTTCCCAACCCGTTTTGAAGATGCTCACGCAAGAAATAGCCGATTTGTCGTTCAACGCCATCACCGTTGACGGCGACACCAGCACCAACGACAGCTTCGTGGTGGTGGCCGCCGGCAAAAACGGCCAAAACGAAATCGACAACATCGCCGACCCGCGCTACGACCAACTGAAAGCCCTGCTCGCCGGCCTTGCGCTCGATCCGGAGCAGACTATTGTGCGCAATGAAGAAGGTGCCGCCAAGTTCATCACCATTCGGTGGAAAACGCCGCCGGCCGCTCCGAAGCCCGCCAAACGGCCTATGCCGTTGCCCACCCGCCGCTGGTAAAAACCGCCTTTTTCGCCTCCGACCCCAATCTCGGCCGGCTGCTCGCCGCCATCGGTTGTCCGGTATCGGAAAACTCCGATGCCGGCAAAATGCGCCTGGCCCGATGAGGTTTTGGTGGTAGAAAACGGCGGCTGCGCCGCCGGCTACAGCGAAGAACAGGGGCAGGCTGTGATGGCGCGCGCCGAAATCACTGTGCGCATCGACTTGCAGCGCGGCCGCGAATGCGCCACTGTTTACACCTGCGATTTATCGCACGAATATGTGTCGATTAATGCCGCTTGTCAATTCCATTCCAAAACTGAGCCACAGTTGTGGTCTAAAATTGAGCCACCCTATGAGCGGTGTTTCATCCGGTAAGAATCATTGCCCGTCTCAAAAATATCGCAGCAATAAGTCAGACGCTCC
>NZ_JADGLG010000071.1:0-9038 GCF_015235335.1 Neisseria sp. 19428wB4_WF04 | reverse complement strand
TGCCTGGCTTTTTTAACGGTTTCAGGTTGTTTGAGCTTTTTTACAGATTTTCCGTCCTGCACATCTTGGCCAGTTTGGTTTCTCCACAGGCTGCCCGCCTTTCGGGCTGGGATTCAAACCGTCAAGGTACCACCGCAAACAGGAACAGGCCGTCTGAAACATATTTTCAGACGGCCGTCATGTAATCTTTTCTTTCCGATTACTGTATGCGGGTGCCTACTCGACTGATGTCGCTGAAGTTCATCCAGATAAAGAAAGCCTTGCCGACAATCAATTTGTCGCTCACAAAGCCCCAGTAACGGGAATCTTCGCTGTTGTCGCGGTTGTCGCCCATCATGAAATAATGGCCTTCGGGCACGGTGCAGCGGAACCATGAGCCGTCTTCCGCATATTCGCAGCTTTGCCGGTTAGGGAAATCGGAGCGTACGCCTTGCGGCAGAAAGCTGGGCTGCCCGGCGATTTTCAGCACTTCGAAATGGTGTGTGCCTATGGTTTCTTGAAAAACTTGGGTCTCGATGGTAATCACGCCGTATTGCGGTGTGTTTTCCTGATAGTTTTGAATAAGGATAAATGGTGATGTCTGACCGTAGGCCGATGCTGCCCTCCTCGTGGAGAATATAACGCAATGCCCGTTTGCGCACGGCAGCGCGGTTTAGAGAAAAAACGTTGGCAGTGTGTTTTTACCATGCCTGCAGAGGGTATTTCACGGCTTTCAATTTGAATTCGTTTGGATACTTTGCCAAAAAAACTGTACCTCAGACATCGGGGAGGGTGTCTGACTTGGGGGAGTTCAGTTAGGAGTCTTCTTAGATTTAAGTGTGATTGAATAAGGAGGTTCAAATAATGAACTTTGCTCTTTATTTTGAATTACCTACATACATGCAGCTAGAATTTGCTCCTCTTAGTTTAGAGTCAGTCATACTGGTTATCGTAGGTGCAGTGGGTTAATCGGTAGCTCTTATTAATGTTCCTATATCACTTGGAGCATTTTTCAATATAAAATCATTATACCGTTTGCTTATCACGCCGTTGAGCATGGCTGAATAGGGCGCATTGATTAGGACAAACAGGCTGCAGCGGAAAACTGTGCGCTATGTATGTTGCAGGTGTTGCTCTAGTCTTTCAGGCTGGCTTTCATGTAGCTGTAATCATCGCTCAGCTCGGTGATGCTGGTGCCGCAGAATAAAAGCGGAGGCCAAAAGTTCAGTATCAGATGTATTTTACGGGCGCTGTCGGTGTGTATTCTCATTTGAAACATGCCGGTTTTTTCGGTTTGGGTTTCGGTTGTGGCGCGGTTTTCAGACGGCCGAATGTGCTGCTTGAAAACCGCGCCATTTGTTTTTTAATCGGCGCGGGTATTTTGCAGCAGGCTGTGTAAAAAGTTTACACCGTTTGGTTTGTCAATCGATACGGGCATTTTTCGAGGTTGGCCGTCTGAAAAGTTTGCGCTGTTTGTTTGATCAATCGGAACGGTGTTTTCTGTGATGGATGCAAGGGTGCTGTTGGGTCGATACGCCCGGCCGGACGGCATAAGCAGGCGCGGCAAACATTAATTGTGATCGGATGGAAAAAATGTACGCTCAAGAGTTAGGGGGGTGCCGCGGGCATCGGTTAAGGGATTTTGTGCAGCGGAAAATTTTATCACGGCCAAATTGATGCTGCCGCTGCTTGCCGTTGCGCTGTTGATGATGATGCCGGCTTCTTCGCTGCCGCTGCGCACTGTTGCCCCTGCGGTTGCGGGCGCGCTGCTTTCAAGTATGGTCAAGCCGCGTTTGACTTGGCCCCGGTATTGGGCGCGGGCGATGATTTCCTGCCCCGGGTAGCAGCCTTTTTTGAAATGTATGCCGCCGATGGTGTGTTGGTTGAGCATTTGGGCAACGCAGCTTTCGCTGGTGGCGGCGCTGATCCAGGGGTAGCCGCTGAGGATTTCGTGTGTGTTCCAGCTGTTTTCGGCTGCGGCATGGTATTCGGGCAGGGCGGCGGCGGGGCCGATTTTCAGACGGCCTCGGTGGGGTAAGGTAACCGTCCACACGCTGTTTTGTTCTTCGGCGGTAAATGCGTGGGTGGGTTCTGATGCAGGCTGTGGCGGGATTTGCGGCGGCAGTTCGCCGGCAACGGCAAAGTTTGGCAGCGGCTCAAGCACAACTTGGGCGCGCAAAACAAACATACGCAGGCGTTTGGTTATGGTTTCGGCCAAATCGGCAGCCAGCGCCAGCAGCAGGTATTCGCCGCAGTTGAGCACCAGCATATTGGCAATTACGCGGCCTTTGGGGGTGTTGTAGGTGGCGTAACAGGCTGCGCCGTGTTGCAGGTTGTTGATGTCGTTGGAAAGCTGGCTGTGTAAAAAGGCGAAGCGGTCGCTGCCGCTGGCGCGGATCAGGCTGAAAAACGGTAAGCGGGTTTGCATGGTGGAAATCCTCTGTATGTGCAGCCTGCATTTTAACTGCTGTGCTGTGCGGCTTAAAGGGCTGTGTTGTTGTGGATTGAATTTAAATGTATGCAGCGCCGGCCTGCTTGGGTTGAAGAAAGGTTGTGCAAGCCGCTGAAACGGAACCAAAAGGTTTCGCACAATTTGTACAGCCGCTTGTGTTTTGCTTTTGTCGGGCTGAGTCCGTGATGGCATTGCGGCGGGAAAATATTTTGGTTTGCCGGACGGGCTCAAACGGCTATAACTGTGTTTCGTTGAAGTGCGGCGGGTTTTGCTGTGTTTTTTTCAGACGGTCGCGCCAACTTATATTTGTTATGCTTTTTATGGCTGCTTCGGTGTCGGGCGTTATCGGCATAGGTTGTGTTGCCGGCTCCAGACAGTCTGCCCGCACATAATTGATGAGGGTGGGTAAGTTTATCGTCTTCATGGGCAGTATGGCCTAATCCGAACCGCTGTAGCATGATTACAGTATTGCCTGTTTGTTGGGCTGTGTGTAGGGTTGGGGCTGTGTTTATGTTCGCGGATTGGCGATATGTTGGTGTTTCAGTCGATTGCCCGTGCCCGGTTGCCGATGTGCTGAAACCCAATCATGCCTACAGCCATGTTTCGGCATGATTGCCGGAGCGGGAAAGGTGAATGATGTTCAACGGTTTGGATGTGTGGGGAGGGGAATCCGGCTGTATCGGCAACCTGCTGATGGTAGTGTGCGCGCTTGCGCGTGTTAATTGAGAATGTTCTGATTTTGCTCTTGATGGTTGTATGGGTTGATTGGCCGCAGGGCGGTCATGCCGACATGGCTGAGGCTTTGCTGAGTGCTGCCTCCACCTGCTGAAAAGTTTGATGATTATGCCGCTGCCGATTGCACGGTTTTTCCAGCAAAATGGTGTACCCGCCATAGCGTTTTTTTTCAGACGGCCTAAAAATGCGCAAACCCGTGTCAGAAGCAGCTTGCTTTTATCTGTTTTGTCCATCGGTTGATTTTTTATCCACACAAACTGCGCCAGATGAAACAACCGTTGCCGCCGGAATGCTTGACAACTTAAAAATAATAATAAACTTTTGATAAATATATAATTTAAATTATGGCTTAATTTTTGTGCAATGGTGGCTGAAGCCCGATTTTTCGGGGGAAATACACTGTTTTCACAAACTTTCCACATAGTTATCCACAGCTTTTGTGGGCAAGGCATAAAGGCTTGATTGGGCTTGTGTTTAAATGCCGGCGATGAAAGTCGATTGAGCGGAAACAAACTGTTTGCTTTAGGCCGGCGGTAAAAAAAGCGGGGTAAAGCCCCGCTTTTTACTGTCAGTATCTAAACAGCGGTTAGCGTTCTACCCAATCGCCCTTAATCGGTCGCGCATAATAAGCCAGCACGGCAATCATGCACACTTCGATGGATACCGACCAATAAATGTGGCCGAAAAACTCGCTCAGATGCTCGGCTGCGTTAAGGTTCCACATCCAGCCTACCGCACCATCGGCATACGCGGGGTTACGGAAGCCGAACATCGGAATCAGCAGGCCGTGCATCACCACGGTGATCACAATGCCGTAAAACGCGCCGTACCACAGGCGGATTTTCAGCCAATAGGCCGAAATCCACACATACACAAATGCAAACACAAAGCTGAACAGCCAATGGTATAGCGTTACCGCCCCCAAAATGCTGTTGCCCTGAAACGTGTAGTCCAGCGAATGCTGGTTGAAGCCCAGCCAGCCCAGCCAGGCATCAATATTGGCTCCCGGAGGGGAAATTTCGCCGGGCATGCGCGGCGGCATATTCACCTCGGATCCCCACTTCACCAGCGAGCTGAAAAAGCCGCCGATCAGGGTGGTCCAGAGAATGACTTTCCGGTTGGCGGGAGAAGCGCATAATTTGGTCATACTAGATAATCCTTTTTTTGTAGTTATCTTGCTTATGACGGATTAGATACAGATAAGTTACCCACACCAGGCCGTCTGAAAGCAAAAGCGGGCAATACCGCCTGTTTTGCCTACTCTAAAACCATATAAAAGATTGCAGCAGCCTGCATTGCCATGTAAACGGCACAAACTGAAATACCCATTCCGGTTTGCCGGAAACCGGCCGCTCTCGGGATTCGCATTTGGTTTTAAAACGCTTTTCTTCACAAGCAGCTTGGTTCGGATATCTCTTTTGTTCGAAACAAAAACGTTTGATTCTCTCCGGCAAGGGCGGCATTTCAAATTCAACCCAGAAGGCGGTGGGGAATAAATATTTTCGACCCGAACTGCGCCTCAAGATTTGAAAACGCTTGGTTTAGAAATGCCGGGTCAGGTTTTCGGCAGGGTAACGCCGGTTTGCCCCATATATTTGCCGTTACGGTCTTTATACGAGGTTTCGCACACTTCATCGCTTTCGAAAAACAACACTTGCGCTACGCCTTCGCCGGCATAGATTTTGGCGGGCAGAGGAGTGGTGTTGGAAAATTCCAGCGTAACATAGCCTTCCCATTCCGGCTCGAACGGGGTAACGTTGACGATAATGCCGCAGCGGGCATAGGTAGATTTGCCCAAGCACACGGTTAATATGCTGCGGGGAATACGGAAATATTCCACCGTGCGTGCCAGCGCGAAAGAATTGGGCGGGATAATGCAGCAGTCGTCTTCCACGGTAACAAAGTTTTTCAGATCGAAATTTTTGGGGTCGACAATGGTGCTGTTGATGTTGGTGAAAATTTTGAATTCATTGGCGCAGCGGATATCGTAGCCATAGCTCGAGGTGCCGTATGAAATGATTCTGCGGCCGCCTTGCTCTTTGATCTGGTTCGGCTCGAACGGCTCGATCATGCCGTACTGTTCGGCCATGCGGCGAATCCACTTGTCTGATTTAATCGACATGGTTATTTCCTTAAAAACTCGGGTAGATTGGAAAATCGAAAAACACAGGGAGCGTTGGAAGCAAGCCTTCCGAAACACGGCGGCAGCTTTCGGGCCGGCCGGCAAAGGCTACCCGAAAATACCGAAAGGCAAAATCCACCATGCCGCAAACATCAAAACCATTACCGCCATACTGTGCAGCGCCGCCCCCGCTGCCGCAGACAACGCCGAGCGGCGGAGATAGGCAGGCCCAACGGCAACCACAAGCATTCCACACATCAGCAGCAATATGGCGGAACCGGTCACAACGAATAATGTTTCACTGTGCCCCTGATAAGTTTCCTGAAAACGATAAACCCGGTATCCGGCTGTAAACTCCGCCAATAGCAGCCAAAACCACAAACCGGATACGGCTGCGGCCGCTGCAACAGCGGCAGGGTGGGCGCGCCCACGGAGCAGATAAGGCAGCCAAGCGCAGAATGTTCCCAAGCCCATCCATAAAATAGTGAACCCGCCTTCTACCGACATTACCGGAGTTTCCAAAGCCACCGCGGACAAAAGCCACGGCAGCAAAACGGCCGCATAGGCTGAAAAACATTCCGGCGGTGTCATCCTGTTGAAGCTCATAACCGTTCAAAATCCATGTTTCCGCCTTTCAGACGGCCTGCATGTGAAGGATAAGGCCGTCTGAAAACTAATCCTGCCAGCCGCCCAAATAACCCGCCAGCTCTTCCAACATAGTGCTCAACGATTCGGTCATCAGAATCTGCGAAGCGAAAGCCATGCTGGCCGCATCGTCTCCGTGTCCTTCAGCCTCCTCCTGCAACACATCGAGATACCGGATACGCTTGAGCGTGAAATCTTGTGTCAGCACAAACGCAATCTGTTCGCGCCACACCAAGCCCAACTGGGTAACGGTTTTGCCGTTTTTAACGTGTTGTACAACTTCGTCAGCAGTTAAATCCTGCTTCGACACTTTTACCACCGGCGCCACATCACCGGTGCCTTTGAGTTCGCAGTCGCTGTCAAGCTCGAAGCCGCCCTCGGCCGCGCCCTGCAACAGCCAACCGGTCATCAAGCTGCCCGGCGACTGTTTGGTATGGGGCAGGCCTGCCTCCAAGCCACCCAATGCTTCACGCAGTTTGGTGAGCATATTTTCGGCTTTGGTTGCAGACGCATTGTTCACAAACAAATAGCCGTGTTTAATATCGAAAACGGCCTGGGTTTGGCTGCTGCGGGTGAAGGCGCGGGGCAGCAGGTCATCGGTAATCTGTTCTTTTAATTCTTGTTTTTCTTTGCGCCCCACATTGCGTGCTTCAGTGTTTTGAATCTCGGCCACGCGTTCGTCCAAAATATCGCGGATCACGCCCGCCGGCAGCACTTTTTCTTCTTTTTTCAGCGTTACCCGCCAAGTGTAGTCGGCAGGAAAAACAGATTCCGGCAAAAAAGAAACGGGTGAGCTGAAGCCTTCACTGAACCAGTCCAAGCCCGAACAGGGAGCGAATTGCGCTTCGGCCAGCTTGACCGCCAGCGTTTCCAAATCGGGTAGTTTGTTTTTATTTAAAGGATAAAAGCTGATTTGTTTGAACCACATAGCATTTTCCTAAAGTGAAACTGCAACATTATACAGCAGGCAAGGGCCGTCTGAAAGGCAGACACACTTGTTTGATTGACAAACACAACCTGCATAGGTATAGTGCGCATTCAATTAAGCGCCCATCGTCTAGAGGCCTAGGACACTGCCCTTTCACGGCGGCAACCGGGGTTCGAATCCCCGTGGGCGTGCCAGCTTCCCAAGCTTTTTGCATATTGTGAAGAGCTTGATTTTTTATTTTATCGGATCCGCAGAATTCGGGCTTTTTTCTGATTTGGCAGCTGCGGCGCAGTGTGTTTATGTGTAATCGAATAAATCCGGTTGCGCTGTTTCACCGGTAACGCGCACATTGGTTTCTCCATCGGCAAACGCGATATGCAGTTTCTGCCCCTGCTTCAACGCCGCTGCGCTGCGGATGAGTTGGCCGCGGCTGTTTTTGACTACTGAAAAGCCGCGTTCGAGAATATGTTGCGGCGACACGGCTTCGAGCAGGGCGGCCTGTTTTTCCAACCGTTGTGTGTGGTTGGCGAATAGAGTGTTCCAATGCTGCTTTAAGGCCGTCTGAAAATTTTGTATATCGCGTGCGGTACCGGAAATATTGGGGCGCAGATAGGCTAGTTGCTGCTGTTGGCGGGAAAGCCGTTGTGTATTGAAGCGGTGGTGGTTTTGCATGGCAAAGTGCAGTGATTGCGCCAGCGTGTGTAGTTGAGTGCGCTGCTTGTTTAATTTCTGTTGCGGGGGGCGGATTTGGCGGGCAAGCCAGTCGGTTTTTTGGCTGGCATCATAATAGCGCTGCTGTAAGGCGGTTTTCAGACGGCCTTGTGCCTGAGTCAGTTTGTACAGCGATTCCAAGCGGTTGGGGCTGACCAGCTCGGCCGCTCCGGTGGGGGTGGGGGCGCGTTTATCGGCAACGAAATCGGCCAGCGTGAAATCGGTTTCATGGCCGATGCCGCTCACTACCGGAATCGGGCAGGTTTCAATGGCGCGCACCACATCTTCTTCGTTAAACGACCACAAATCTTCAATACTGCCTCCGCCCCGGCATACGATTAGTACATCTACCTCATTGCGCGCTGCGGCCGTCTGAACGGCTTGGGCGATTTGCAGCCCGCTGCCCGCCCCCTGAACGGGAGTGGGGTAAACCAATACGGGGATTTCCGGTGCGCGCCGCTTCAGGGTGGACACTACATCGCGCAGGGCGGCTGCCGCCAGGCTGGTTACGATGCCGATGGTGCGCGGATGGGCGGGAAGCGTTTTTTTGCGCTCTGCGGCAAACACACCTTCGGCCTGCAGCTTGGTTTTCAGCTTTTCATAGGCTTCGTAGAGTTGCCCCAAGCCGTTTAAGCGTATTTCACTAACGTTAATCTGAAACTCGCCGCGTGCTTCATAAATGCCGATACGGCCGGTCAGTTCGATGTGGCTGCCTTCTTTCAGTGGAGCGGCCAGTTTTGCCGCTGTGCCTTTAAACATGGCGCAGCGCACCTGCGCTCGGCTGTCTTTGAGCGAAAAATAATAATGCCCGCTGGCAGCGCGGGTGAGGTTGGACACTTCGCCTGCCACCCACAGACCGAACAGGTTTTCTTCCAGCAGGTTTTTGGCCAAAGCGTTCAATTCGGAAACGGAAATGGCAGAGGAGGACAGTTTGGACATGGCAGGGTGTTTTAAAAAAGTTAGGGCGGCATTATATAGCGAATCGGTTTCTTTCCATACAGGGCGGGAGATGCAGCCGTGCAGCGAAAAACAATAACAAGGCTCTAGACTGGCAGCTTTATATAAATTTACTTTAAAAGCCCCCAAAGTTGGTGACTCAGTTCATCAGAGTTTCGATTCCATCGCCATCCGCATTCCTTCAGGTGCAAATCAAAGTTTTTGGTTACGCCATTGAATTTGGCGGGCCTTTGTTTGGTAAAACTCCGGAAGCTTTCAATACCATTGATGTGCCCGGTACCATCCGCAAACTCATTTTGTCCGTGATTAACGCGCAAATGTTTAGAGTAGCCGGCATCGACCAGGCCGCTGTAACCGCGCCGGCTATCAGAATAAAAACACTCTCCAGAGAGACCTTTCCCAATATAACAGCTTGAAGTGTTTGCTTTTTACAATCAGGAACGATTTCGGTATAAACCCTGCCGTCTCTTTCGAAAATACCAAAGACGGGTTGTCTAAGCGTTCCTCTG
>NZ_JADGLG010000070.1:0-9430 GCF_015235335.1 Neisseria sp. 19428wB4_WF04 | reverse complement strand
GATGGTGCCTACACCGTGCCCGCTTTCGGCGCGGCCTGTCCCGCGCAAACAGCGAAAATCGTTGCCATCGGCGCAGGCAAGTGGAAACGCGGCTTCATTCAGGGCAGCGGTAAACAGCACGCCCCGTTCGCCGACATCGAACAAGCCGACCCTGCCTACCGGCTGGCGCAGCAAACCGTCCGCCCCGACCCGCAGCGAACCGCCCAATGGTTCGCCGATACGCTGAAAACCTATGACAACGCCGCCATCGGCAAGGAAACCTTCGCCAACATCGCCGCGCCGGTGCTGTATATCGTTGGCGAAGACGATGCCAACGCTCCGCCGGATACCGTCATCGCCGCCTACCGCACCACTCCGCACGCCGATTTGTCCGTCATTGCCAACGCCCCGCACCCGGCCTTTATCGCCAACTTTCCGGCAGTATGGGCGGTGGTGGAGCCTTTTTTTGAACGGCGGAAAATAGGCCGTCTGAAACACAGCGGGAAACAGCACCCCATTTTTCAGACGGCTTGGGCAGGCCGCATTTTGCTGCGCCCAACCAAGATTTCACAGCATGAAAGGCTGACACCGGCGCCGGGTTTCATTTACAATTTGCCAAACCATTACGAAGCCTTTGGTTTCGGTCGCGCGCAGCCGGGCATAAACCGGCCGCGCATCCCGCCCCACTGCCATAAGGAAATACAATGCGTTCGCCAACCCTACTGCTGCCCCTGCTGCTCGCACCGCTGCCCGCCGCCGCCTCTTCTCTCAACGGCGCCAACCTGAGCCTGCTGTGGGGCATACCGTTTGTTTTGATACTGCTTTCCATCGCCACCGGCCCGTTGTTGTTCAGCACCATATGGCACCACCATTTCGGCAAAATCACCGCCTTGCTGACGGTTTTGTTTCTGATTCCGTTTACTGCTGCATTCGGCCCGGCCGAAACCTCCCGCACCGTTGCCCATGCGCTGGTGGCCGAGTATATTCCGTTTATCATTCTGCTGTTTGCACTCTACACCATTTCGGGCGGCATTCTAGTGTGGGGAAACCTTCACGGCAGCCCGCGCCTGAACACCGCCATCTTGGCCATCGGCACAGTATTGGCTTCGATTATGGGCACCACCGGTGCCGCCATGCTGCTGATCCGCCCGCTTTTAAAAGCCAACGACAACCGCAAACACCGCGTGCATGTGGTAGTGTTCTTTATTTTTCTGGTGGCCAATATCGGCGGCGGCCTCACGCCGCTGGGCGACCCGCCACTGTTTTTGGGGTTTTTGAAAGGCGTGGATTTCGGCTGGACACTCCGGCATATGATGGTGCCCGTGGTGTTAAGTTCCGCTATTTTGCTGACACTGTTTTATTTTCTCGACCGCTATTATTTCACTCGTGAAAACGAAGTACTGCCGCAAGACCCCTCCCCCGACAGCCCCTTGAAACTGTTCGGCAAATGGAATTTTCTGCTGCTGGGCGGTGTGGTATGCGCCGTGTTGGTGTCGGGTTTGTGGAAGCCGCAACACCCCGGTATCGATATTTTAGGCACGCACTATCTGCTGCCCAACCTGCTGCGCGATGCGGTGCTGTTGGTTTTGGCGGCGGTTTCCCTTGCCATCACGCCCAAACAGGTGCGCGCGGGCAACGAGTTCAACTGGGAGCCGATACTCGAAGTGGGCAAACTCTTTCTAGGCATTTTCATCACCATCGCGCCGGTTATCGCCATGTTGCAGGCCGGTGAAAAAGGCGCGTTTGCAGGCCTGATTTCACTGGTGCACGACAGCAGCGGCCAACCCGTCAATGCCATGTATTTTTGGATAACCGGCCTCTTGTCGGCCTTTTTAGACAACGCCCCCACCTATTTGGTGTTTTTCAATATGGCCGGCGGCGATGCCCAAGCCCTGATGAGCGGCCATCTGTTCTATACGCTGCTGGCGGTATCGATGGGATCGGTGTTTATGGGTGCGCTCAGCTATATCGGCAATGCACCCAACTTTATGGTGAAAGCGATTGCAGAACAGCGCAAAGTGCCGATGCCCGGCTTTTTCGGCTATATGGCTTGGTCGCTCACTATTTTGGTGCCGCTGTTCGTACTGCATACCTTTATTTTTTTCGTATGGCAGTTGTTTTAACCTGCCCGCTCCCGCACAACAAAGGCCGTCTGAACGATATTTTTCAGACGGCCTTTGATTGATATGGCGTACTCTCTTTTATTTCCGCCACGGCATTGCCGTACCTTGATTCGACTGTCGCAAAAAACGATTGTGCCTGCCCGTGAAGCGGTAACAGAATCGGCTCTGTATTATTGTCTGCGGTTTGCTGCCTACACCCAAATAAAGTAGACATACCCTAATAAAGTAGACATACCCTAACCACAGTGTTGTTTTATCCACTTTTAACCTATTTAGCGTTTTTACTCAATTTTTTCAGCATAATTGGAAAATTAATTTCATTTAAAAACATATATTTATTAAATTAATAATTAATAATAACAATTATCATTTGAAAAAATCTCTATTTTGCGTATAATGCAGTCCAACGGTTAGGCAAACAACGCAACGAAAGGAGAACGAAATGCCCGAAAACATTTTCAAGCAAGTTTCTCTGGATATTCTGCGCCTGCACCAAAAAGCCGTACACACACTTTTAGCCACCCAGTGCAGCGGCTGCCCGGAAATCCATGACGCAGTGTTTGTTACCTTAAACGGCAGATATTATGTTTGGCTGACTGAAAGCCCGCAAAGCGACCCGAAAACCGGCATTCTGCTGATTGAGGCAGAAGGCACCCCCACCCGCCTGAGCTGGGTTGCCCGCGCCCGCAGGCTCAAGAAAAAAGACCGCTTATACTGCCGTGCCGCCGCCGCGCTGCAACGCCGTATCAATCCCGACCAAGCGGCATCCTGCCCCGCCGACAGCCCCTGTTTGTTGGAGCTTACCCCGCAGCAAGGCCGCTTAACGGTTAATGACAATAGAGATTTTACGCTTATGCCTTCCGATCTGATGAAGGCTCTGTATCCGGCAAAGCAAACAATAGAAGCATTTGCCTCATAACAGTTTTGGTAGTGGTTTGTGTTCCTTTTGCGCCCCCTCGTGGGGCGGTTTTTTTGCATGGAAAAACGCGTTGCAGGCTCCCAAACAACTTGCCGGCCGCTTTTTCAGACGGCCTTTCGTTCGATAACTGTCAGGCCATCTAAAAACCACGAGCATTGAGTTCTGCCTGTCAGACATCTCCTGCACCACCGGCAAATTGTGCCGCACCTCGGTTGGCCAGCTTGTCGGCACGCTCGTTTTCCTCGTGGCCGGCATGGCCTTTTACCCATGCCCATTTAATGTCGTGCAAACCGGCCAAACGCTCAAGTTCACGCCACAAATCTTCGTTTTTCACCGGCTGTTTGGCAGCGGTTTTCCAGCCGTTTCGCTTCCAACCGTGTATCCATTTTTCCATACCGTTTTTCACATATTGCGAGTCGGTGCAGATTTCCACGCAGCTTCGGCGCTTCAACGCCCTCAGCCCTTCGATAACGGCCGTCAGCTCCATACGGTTGTTGGTAGTTGCAGACTCCCCGCCGAACAGCTCTTTTTCTTGTGTACCGTAGCGCAACAGCACGCCCCAGCCGCCCGCACCCGGGTTGCCTTTGCAGGCACCATCGGTATAGAGATAAACGGTTTTGCTCATATGGTTAACCCACTATAGTGAATCCGCCTTATTCTTGCTGCAGGGCAGTACAACGATACAGAACCAATTCTGTTGCCGCCTCACCTGCAGGCAGAATTATTCTCCTTGCGCCAGGGCGCAGCAACACCCCAATGGAAATAAAACAGACTTACCATAAAATAAAATTCAAAGTATCAAGCAACAAGCAGCATGACAGCACCGTCATAACCTTGAAAGTGAATCGGCTGTATCAGTGCAGCTTAAAAACAAGGTGCATCATAACACAGGCAGTGTATCGAAGTATCAATGCCATTTAATCAGCATTTACACTTTAGTACACTGTCTGTCTTAATTCAAATTTTAGCAATCCAAACAAACCGTTTGTGCTGTTATTCTTTGCGCAAGGCTTTGGGCAATACAAACACGATGCTTTCTTCTATGCCGCTGCCTTCGCGTATGGTTTCGTGGCCCCAGCTTCGGATGGCGGCAACCACTTCTTCCACCAGCACCTCGGGAGCGGATGCGCCGGCGGTTATGCCCACGCTGTGTTTGCCTGCAAACCATTCGCGTTTCAGATGGCCGGCGTTGTCGACCATATAGGCATCCACGCCGCGCAGCGCTGCCACTTCGCGCAGGCGGTTGCTGTTGGAAGAGTTGGGCGATCCGACCACAATCACGATATCGCATTGCGCCGCCAGCGCTTTCACGGCTTCCTGGCGGTTGGTGGTGGCGTAGCAGATGTCTTCTTTATGCGGGCTGCGGATATTCGGAAAACGTTTCTGCAGGGCTTCGATGATGTCGCGCGTTTCGTCCACCGATAATGTGGTTTGGCTCACATGGGCGAGCTTTTCGGCGTTGCGCACTTCCAACCCGGCCACATCTTCCACAGTTTCCACCAGCAGCATACTGCCTTCGGCAAGCTGACCCATCGTGCCTTCCACTTCGGGGTGGCCGGAGTGACCGATCATGATGATTTGGTAGCCCTGGGCATCGAGGCGGGTAACTTCTTTATGCACTTTTGTTACCAGCGGGCAGGTTGCGTCAAACACTTGAAAGCCGCGTTGCGCCGCTTCTTGCTGCACGGCTTTGGATACGCCGTGGGCAGAATAGATCAGTGTGGCACCCTCGGGCACGTCGGCCAAATCTTCGATAAAAACCGCGCCTTTTTCGCGTAGATTGTCCACCACGAATTTGTTGTGTACCACTTCGTGGCGCACATAAACCGGCGCGCCGAATTTTTCGAGTGCGCGCTCGACAATGCTGATGGCGCGGTCCACACCGGCGCAGAAACCGCGCGGGTTGGCTAAGACTATGGTTTTTTGGGTCATGATGTGTTTTCTTTGTGCGGAGGCCGGCAACGGTTGGTGTGGCCGTTATTGTTGGCAGAAATCTGCCGGTTTATCGGTTTTCAGACGGCCTGCCGGTATTGCCGGGCTTTTCTTTTTTGTGTTTGAAACCGTCTATTACCAGAAGCGCGGCACCAACGCAGATAAAGCTGTCGGCCACATTAAAGGCGGGGTAATACCAATCCTGCCAATAAAACAGCAGAAAATCAACCACATGGCCATAAATCAGGCGGTCGGCCACATTGCCGGCCGCGCCGCCGATAATCATGGCCGCGCCGTATTTGCCCCAAGTGCCGAAGTTGTCTTTCACGATGGCGCGCGCCAGATAAAAGCTGATAACCGCCGCCAAAGCGAGAAAGAAATATTTCTGCCAGCCGCCCGCACCGGCCAGAAAGCTGAATGCCGCGCCGGTGTTGAACACCAGTGTCAAATCGAAAAAGCCGGGGAGGATATTGAGCCGTTCGGCAAACTCAAAATTTTTCAGCACGGCGGTTTTGGTGATTTGGTCGAGCACAAGGGCGGCGGCAATCAGAAGCCAATATTTGATTTTGGAGGGTTTTCGGGCTGTCATGTGCAAAATCGGCAAAAAACAAAGGCTGCATTTTACCTGAATCGCACTTTGTCGGGTTTAATTTGCATAAGGAAACAATGCGCATGGTGTGATATCACAGGGCAGTTATCTTTCAGACGGCCTTTCGGTATAATCGGCAACCTGTCTGAAAGGCCGTCTGAAACACACGCCAGGAACTGCAATGAGCGCTGCACCCGAAGCCAAATACACTGAAGAAACCGTTTTATGGGTCGAACACCACACGCCCAAACTGATCACGTTTGCCATCAGCCGCCCCGAAAGCTACCGCTTCTCGGCGGGGCAGTTTTCGCGGTTGGGTTTGCGCGAGGGCAACGGCTTCATTTGGCGCGCCTATTCGGTGATGTCTGCCGAATATGCCGACACGCTCGAATATTTCGCCGTGTTGGTCGAAAACGGCCCGATGTCGGCCAGACTCGCCGCGCTGCAAAGCGGAGATACTATACTGCTCGACAAAAACGCCACCGGTTTTTTGCTGCCCGGGCGTTTTCCCGATGGCAAAGATTTGGTGATGCTCTGCACCGGCTCGGGCATCGCGCCGTTTTTATCGATATTGGAGCAGCCCGAAATCTGGCAGCGTTTCGACAGCCTGGTGTTGGCGCATTCTGTTTCTTATGCTGATGAATTGATTTTCACCCGCCGCATCGCCGCTTTGCAGACTCACCCTCTGGTGGGCGGATATTTCGGCAAGCTCACCTTCCTGCCCGTGCTCACCCGCGAACGGACGGCAGGCGCGCTGAACCAACGCCTGCCCGAATTGCTGGCAAGCGGAGCGTTGGCCGCCGCCGCAGGCAGGCCGTTTACCCCGCAAAACACGCGTTTTATGATCTGCGGCAATCCGGCAATGGTCAAAGACACTTTCCAAACCCTGCTTGATATGGGCTTTTCTATGCACCGCAACCGCATTCCGGGGCAGATTATGATGGAAAACGGCTTCTAACCCTGTTTTGCCGCATACACCCAATGCAAACAGGGATAAAGGCCGTCTGAAAAAACCAATGCTTTCAGACGGCCTGAGCGCATATTATCAGGGCTTTCATTAACCCTCCGCCTGCTGCTGCCGTTTTACCGCGCACCGGCGCAAACAATAATAAAGGCCGTCTGAAAAAAACCAATGCTTTCAGACGGCCTGAGCGCATATTATCAGGGCTTTCATTACCCCCATCCCGCTGCGGCCGTTTTACCGCGCAACGGCGCAAACAATAATAAAGGCCGTCTGAAAAAAACCAATGCTTTCAGACGGCCTGAGCGCATATTATCAGGGCTTTCATTACCCCCATCCCGCTGCGGCCGTTTTACCGCGCAACGGCGCAAACGATAATAAAGGCCGTCTGAAAAAACCAAACGCTTTCAGACGGCCTGAGTGCATATTTTAAGCACTTCAATTAAAACTTATAGTTCACTGCCAGGCGGAAATCACGGCCTATGCCGGGGAGGGTTTCGCCCCGTTGGCTGTGCGGATAATAGTATTTGTTAAATACGTTGTTTACCGAGAAATTCACATTCAAAGTATCTTTGCCCAGCGGTTTCCAGTTGGCAAAAATATCATTGACATTGTAGCTCTTGCGCTCGACTTGGGCGGCATTGCCGTTGCGGTCGCGCACCAAAACCGAACCTTTGGCTTTCTCTACAGTGCGGTTTTGCCAGCCGATTTCGAGATTGGGTTGGTTGAAGCGGTAGGCCAGCGAGGCTGTCCATGTGCGCCCTGCCTGCACGGCAAATTCGGGGTTGGCACTGAGCAGGTTGCCGGGGTGGGTGTCGTAAAGGCGCGGCTTGCTGTGTGCCACTCCTGCCTTGGCAATCAGCCCGCCGGTGCGGTAAGACGCGCCAAGCTCGTAACCACGGTTTTTGATATAGCCGGCGTTGGCGGCTTCGCGCACGCCCCCGATAATGTTGCCGGCGGCATCATGGCGGTTTTGCGGGTTGGCAATGGCATCTTTAATGGTTTGCCAAAAATAGCTGCCGTTGGCGGCAAATGCGCCGTTGTTATAGTTGAAGCCGATTTCGGTGTTGCGCGCACGTTCGGCTTTGGTGCCGTCTGCAATGGAAACAATGCCGCGCCTGCCGTGTGTGAGCAACGCATCGTAAAGCCTGGGACTGCGGGTGGCATAGTTGTGTACGGCGCTGAAGCTGAGCGTTTCGAGCGGCTGCCAGATCAGGCCGAAGCTCGGGTTGAGCCGGCCGTCTGAAACCGATTTTCCGTCATGGGTTTTGATGTCGAAATGGTCGTAGCGCAGGCCCGCTGTGAGCGTGAAATCGCCGATATCGTTAATCGCTTCCACATACGCGCCCGAGTCGGTTTTTTTCGGATTGGTTAAATTGTAGCTTCTCACCAATGCCTGACCGGTCGGATTCGTTCGATTGGTGTATTGGTGGTTAAGGAATGCATGCGGCTCGATTTCTTGATGACGGTAATTTACGCCGTATTTCAAGGTAGTGTATTGGCCGATGCGGCTGTCCAAACCCACATTGGCGCCTTTGGTGTCAATCACAGTGGTGGTCGGCCCGGGAACATTGCCGGCATACCCGTTGTTGGTGTCATCGGCAGAATAACGTTTGTTTTTCATCAGATAGGCATTGGCTTCAAGCTTATCGATGAAACCGAGATTCTTCGCAGTATATTCAAGGTTGGTGTTGGAGAGGGTGGTTTCGCGGTAAGCCGGGGCGTTTGATGCCAGGCTGCCGTCCGCGCGCGGGGTGGTTTCCCAGCCGAATTCTTCGCGTACAAAACGCTCGCCGCGGTGTTGGTCCTGCATATGGCTCAACACAATGCGGTGGTTGTCGAATGTGGCACCGATTTTGGCCAAATAACTGCGTTTGTCCAACCCGCTTTTCAGCACCTTGTTGCCGCCGTATTGGTTGGCGTAGCCCTTGCCGGCTTTATAGTCGCTTTCATCGTTTCTGCTGTAGGAAAACAAACCGTCAAAATTGCCGGCGCGGCCGAATACGCTGGCACCGTAATTGTGGCCGTCATTGCTGGCATAACCGGCATTCACGCGCACGCCCCAATCTTTATCCAAACCTTTGAGCAAATCTGCCGCATCAAGGGTTTTGGCAACAATAGCGCCGTTGGTTGCGCCGATACCGGCACTGGCCGAACCCGCGCCTTTTTGCACCGACACGATTTTCACCAGCGAAGGGTCAATAATAAAGCGGCCTTGGTGATAAAGAATCTGGCTGTCGGAATAGGCGTTGTCTATTTTGATATCGACCGAGTTCTGCCCCATGCCGCGAATGGTCAGAAACTGTGAAGTGCCGTTGCCGCCGCCGAAATCAACGGCCGGCTCTTCTTCCAGCAGTCCGCGCAAATCAGTAGCCGTGCTTTCATCTTTCTGTTGAAGCGTTACCACGTTGGTTTTGATTTTTGCACCCTGGCGGTCGCCTTTCACCACTACTTCTTCCAGCGCAGCGTTGACCGCTTCGGTGTCTGCCCACGCAGGCACCATGAATACATTACCGACCAACACGGCCAATATCGTTTTCTTCATTTCGAACCTCATTTGCACATAAACAAGTTAATCAATAATTACTACTATTTGCAAATAAATTCTAATATGAAGATTTTTCTAAGTCAATGTTAATTCAAATCCATGAAAATAAGAATAATCAGATTTTTATGTTTGGGCAAAATAAATTACCGATTGGATATTCAATCGGTAAGGGGCTGAAGTAGATTAGCCCTAAACACCACACCAAAGCCGCAAAGTTTTTAACTGCTGCTTTGGTGTCCCGAAGTTAAAACGAAACTCACATTCTTTCAAGAACAGAGGAAAAGATTTTCGGTCGATTCCGTTGTATTTGCGCAAGACACGTTTCGCCTGATTCCAAAAATTCTCAATGCCGTTGATATGGTTGTGTCGGTCGGCAAAC
>NZ_JADGLG010000006.1:0-69770 GCF_015235335.1 Neisseria sp. 19428wB4_WF04 | reverse complement strand
GAAACCGACAAGTCTGTTCCTTGTCTGTCTCTACGCAGTGCAGGGCCTAAGGCACCCACACTTATCGGTAATCTGTGTTGTTAAAGAACAGCTCCGACACCGGAGCAGAAAGCGAACTATACACAACTCCAACTCCAACCGTCAACACAATATACAAAAAATCAATACAACAAAATTACAACAAAATGTTTTATATGGAAATTTTGTTGCCAACTTAAATGTTGTTTGTTGCCCCCCCTGCCCACGGTCTGTATTTTAAACCTATCTTGCCCGCCCGATGAGTGCGCTTGTTTGATATGATACAGAATTCGTTTTTCGTTTTAATGAAGGCTCGACCATGTCGGTTTACACTAGTGTTTCTGATGATGAAATGCATCGGTTTCTGATGGATTATGATTTGGGTGATTTTGTGTCTTTACAGGGCATTGCCCAAGGGATAACCAATAGTAACTACTTTCTCACCACTACTGCCGGATGTTTTGTGCTGACGGTGTTTGAGGCGTTAAAACAGAAAGAGCTGCCTTTTTTTCTAATGCTCAAGCAGCATTTGAGCGAAAACGGTGTTGCCTGCCCCACTCCGGTTGCCCGCAAAGATGGGCGTTTAGACTCGGTGCTGGCGGGCAAACCGGCCTGTTTGGTTACGCGTTTGAAAGGTTCCGACACCAGCTGGCCGTCTGAAAGCCAATGCTTCCATACCGGCGCCATGTTGGCCAAAATGCATTTGGCCGGCCGGAGTTTTCCTTTGAAAATGAACAATCCGCGTTATACGCAGTGGTGGCACGATGCCGGCATCAAATTGCAGCCCGTATTAAACAGCGGAGATGCCGGCCTGCTCCAGAGCGAAATGCTTTTTTTAGACAATAACAGCGGCGGCCATCTGCCTTCGGGGGTTATCCATGCCGATTTATTTAAAGACAATGTTTTGCTCGATGGCGATCAGGTGGCGGGTTTCATTGATTTTTATTATGCCTGCAACGGTAATTTCATGTATGACCTGGCCATCGCCGCCAATGATTGGGCGCGCACTGCCGACAACAAACTGGATGCGGGGCTGGAGGCTGCCCTGCGGGCAGGCTACGAAAGTGTACGGCCTGTAAGCGAAGCGGAAAACCGTTATTATCCGGTTGCCAAACGTGCAGGCTGCGTCCGTTTTTGGGTTTCCCGTTTATTGGACTTTCACTTTCCGCAAGAAGGCGAGATGACTTTTATCAAAGATCCGAATGTGTTTCGGGATTTGTTACTCAGCTTGCGATAATCAAACAAATGGTTTAAAGGCCGTCTGAAAACATTTTCAGACGGCCTTTAACATACATCAATACCCTCCCCCTCCCGGCGGGCCGAATGGTGGTTTGGCAAACCAAACCACAACTATCATTGCAACAAACAGCAGGCTGCCTGCCCAAAAAATTTCGTTCGACCCGATAATAAAACCCTGCCGGGTAATATTTTTGACGATAACGGTCAAGCCTTCTTCTGCCCCGATTCCTGCCTGCGCCATATTCTGCAGAGCCTGTTGGGCGGTCGGTGAATAAGGTGTGATTTCTTCGGCAAGACGGGCATGGTGCAGCGCTTCCCGGCGCTCCCACAGCGTAGTTGCCACCGACACGCCCACCCCACCCATAAACACCCGCAGAAAATTCGAGAGACTGCCGGCGGCTGCAATCTGCGCGCCCTGCATGCGCGACAAGGTAACGGCGGTAAGCGGCAGGAAAAACATCGCCACACCCAAGCCTTGCCAAAACTGCGGCCAAACCACATTGGCCATGTCCATCCCCGCATAGAAGTTGGTGCGCCAATAAAAGGTGAAGGCAAAAACTAGAAAACTGGCCGTTACCAGCCAGCGCATATCGATGCGGCCGCCGAATTTGCCGATAAGCGGCGTTAAGATAACCGGCAGTATGCCCACAGGCGCGGCCACCAAGCCCGCCCAAGTCGGGGTGTAGCCAAAATTCGACTGCAACACCAGCGGCAACAACACCAGCGAACCCATATACACCATAAAACCCAATGATGTGGCGATAACGCCCACAGTGAAATTGCGGTCTTTAAACAGCGACAAATCCACCACGGGATGTTCTTCGTCCAGCTCCCACACCACAAAATAGGTCAAACACACTACCGCCACCGCCGCCAACGCGATAATTTCGCCCGAAGCAAACCAATCAAGCTCTTTGCCCCGGTCGAGCATCATCTGCAAGGTGCCCACACCGAGCACCATCAACGCCAAACCGGTATAGTCTATCGGCGTTTTTTTGATTTCGGTTTCCCTGTGGCCGAGCTGTTTCCACGTTATCCACGCGGCGGCAATGCCGACAGGAATATTGATAAAGAAAATCCAGCCCCAATGCCAATTGTCGGAAATCCAGCCGCCCAGAATCGGCCCCAAAACCGGCGCCACCACTACCGTTACCGCCCACAGTGCCAATGCCTGCGTGCGCTTTTCAGGCGGATACGAAGCCATCAGCAAACTTTGCGACAACGGAATCAACGGCCCCGCCGCCAAGCCCTGCAACACCCTGAACAACACCAACAACTGCAGATTCGGCGCCATGCCGCACAACCACGAAGTCATCACAAAGCCGATAACCGCGCCTAGAAACACCCTCACTTCACCGAAGCGGCGCGACACAAACCCGGTTAACGGCACGGAAACGGCATTGGATACGGCAAATGCGGTAATCACCCATGTGCCTTGTGTGGCTGCCGCGCCCAAATCGCCGGCAATCACCGGCACCACCACATTGGCAATGGTGGTGTCCAACACTTCCATGAAAACGGCAAGGCTCAACGCCAGCGTTACCAGCACCAGGCCGGCGCCCTGTAAAGGCGGATAGGTTTTTGCTTGGTCCATAAAATCAGCTTCACCCCGCAACCTCGGGCAGCGGTTAGGTTGTTTCAGACTGCCTTGAAGATATTGAGGCCGTCTGAATCAAGGTTTCAGACGGCCTGCCCGTTATTTGGCGTATTTCTCGAAAATCTGTTCGATTAAGGCATCTGCCGCGGCCCAGTCCACAATATCGGTTTCGGCAGCTACCGCGCTGCGGCCGCCCGCTTCGGCCATGGTTTTACCGGCGGCATCGGAAGTATCCACCTTAACCGACATCGACAAGCCCACCCGCAAAGGATGCGCCCTCACCTGCTGAGGGCTCAGACTGATGCGCACCGGCACACGCTGCACCACTTTAATCCAGTTGCCGGTAGCGTTTTCCGGCGGCAACAGCGAAAACGCGCTGCCGGTGCCGGCCGACAAGCCCATCACCTTGCCGCGGTAAACCACGCGGCTGCCGTATAGATCGGCGGTCATTTCCACCGGCTGGCCGATACGCATTTTGCGCAGTTGCACTTCTTTGAAGTTTGCATCCACCCACAGATTGTGCATCGGCACCACCGCCATCATCTGCGCGCCCGGGGCGATACGCTGCCCCACCTGCACATTGCGCTTGGCCACCTGGCCGGCCATCGGTGCGCGGATTTGCGTGCGCTGCAGATTCAGCCAGGCATCTTTGATGCGGCTGACGGCCGTCTGAACGGCCGGCTGCTGGCGCAAAGGAATATTTTTACCCAACACCGCCTGCGCCGAAGCTTCTTCAGCCTCCACCGCCTTCAATGCGGCCTGCGCCTGCACCACGGCGGCACGGGCATGGCTCAATTCTTCGCCCGACACCGCATCGGTGCCCGCCAAGCTTTCGCGGCGGCGCAAATCGGCCTGCGCTTTGGCCAAATCGGCTTTGCGCGCCAACACCTGCGCTTTAGCCTGTGAAGAAACGGCGGTTTGCTGCCTGTTTTGGCGTATGGCCTGAATCAGCTCGTTTTGGGCGCGGTCGTAGGCAAGCTGGAAATCACTGTCGTCCAGCGACACCAACACATCGCCTTTTTTGACGGTGTCGGTATCGTCCACGAGCACTTTGCGCACCGTTCCCGCCACCTGCGGCGTGATCTGCACCAAATGGCCGGCAACATAGGCGTCATCGGTTTTTTCTTCATGCTGCCAAACCAAAAAATAAATCATGGCGGTTGCCAGTGCCACCACAATAAAAAACAGCGTAACCAACGTCAGATTACGCTTACGGCGCGACAATCTGCGCTTGCCCGGCGCACCGTTGGTGTGTTGCGGAGTGTTCATCTCTACCCGTATCCGGTTTTGCCCCGATGCCGGCAAATGTTGCACTTCGGGCGCAAAGGCCGTCTGAAACACCTGCATCGGAGCTTATATCCTATTGAAGTTATTTATTTTTCAGAAATCCAACCACTGGATGAAACGTCTGGAAAAACAGCTATATTTTATCGCTTCCGGCATTATTCAGGCAAGCTGTCGTGCTCAGATGCACCGTTTGCGTCCAAGCGCGCAAACGGCATACCCAAAGCCTCCCGCCACATCGAAACATAGGAATGGCCGAGGTTTTTCACCGCTGTTAAAAACAGCACGCCGCCCGCCTGCACCCATGCTTTCAGACGGCCGGCCTCCTGCTGCTGCGCGGCACCCTGCAACACTTCCCAATAACGGGGCGGCAGATATATCAAACCGTTGTTCGGGGTTTTCGTGATACCAGCGGCGCAGTTGTGCACTTGGTGCCAACGTTTTCAGCCAATGCACACCGGTCATTTTTCTTTGGGCACGCCACGCGGATAAAGCCGGTCAACCAACACCGCCGTTTTTCCACCTGCTGCAACGGCTTGGTACTCATCAACACGTTATACGGTTATCTTCAATTTTCAGACGGCCTGAACCCTTTGCAAAATTCATTCAGGCCGTCTGAAATATCCGACCATCGTCACTCCCATGCAGCAGACTTGCGAAGCTAATGACAGGATTGAAGCATTTCAGACGGCATTAAAGGTATTTTTACAGAGGTGTCGGCCTTTCATCGGGCAAGCCCGCTTAAACAACTATCTGCCAACCGCATCCGATGCCGGCAGCAAAGCGGATATATCCACATAGGCAGCGGCATCTTTCGCCCCCGCCTGCGGCAGAAACGGCATCACCCCGAGCAGCGGCGCGGAAATGCGCGCCCGCAAAGCAGCCAGATAGTCCGCAAAACGGTGGGGCTGCGCGCTCAAACAGTTTGCCACCCATCCGGCCAACGGCAAACCCGTATGCCGCACGGCCTGCGCGGTGAGCAGGGCATGGTTGATACAGCCGAGCTTCAAACCCACCACCAATATCACCGCCAACCGCTCTGCCGCTACCCAGCCGGCAAAGTCGGTTTGCGTGCACAAAGGCGTGAGCCAGCCGCCCGCGCCTTCCACCAACACAAAATCGCCGTGCTGTTTGATGGCGGCCAAGCCCCGGCTCAACGCCGCCGCTTCGATGGATACACCGGCATCGGCGGCGGCCAAATGTGGTGCGGTGGCTTCGGCGAAGGTGTAAATATTGTGCAGGGCATAGGGCAGGCGCACGGTCGAAGCGGCCTGCAATACGGCCACATCGGTATTGGTGCCGGAGCCGTCCGCTCCCGAAGCCACGGGCTTGAAGCCGATGCTGCGCCTGCCTGCTTGCGCGGCGGCTTGCAGCATGGCTGCGGTGCAGAATGTTTTGCCTGCTCCGGTGTCGGTGCCGGTAACGAAATAAACTTGCTGCTGCATGGTTTCAGACGGCCTTTGGCGGATTGCGGTCAATCATTATAGTGCATCCGCACATTTGCGGCGCAAAGCAAACCGCAGGCAGTGCAAACCACAAGGCAAAATAACACCGTCACTGAAATCAAGCACTTTCACCGCTATCTGGCGGCGGGACGGGGTTTGCCAACCCTGCACACTCTGCGCTTTCGAGTGCGGCCATATCGACCTATCGGCCATGTTTTCCGATTGGGAAATGCCTGCGCGCCCCAAACAAGCAGTCCTTCGGGCTTACTGTGGTGCATACCCGATATAGCGGGCATACGCGGGTTGTTTCAGCCGCAAACACGGCCGTCTGAAACCGGCCGGCCGGGCACTTGTGCTTGGAAGCAGTAGAAATGATGGAGGTAGTGGAACACAAAGTCCCAGGCGCGGAACCATATGGTAATGCCGATGCGCGGTGCGGAAACATTGCCGTATCCCCAATATGGCCAATCTGCTTAAGGTCTGCGCGCAGATTACGGGCAACCCGGTTGGCGGCGCAATGGTGTTTCGATACATAAAAAACGACCCGAAACACTGTTTGGGCCGTCTGAAAAACTGACTGTATTTGGTTGAAAACAATTTGTTTTAAGGCAGTTCGCCGCTCTTGCGCTTGGCTTTGAAGTCTTTGGTTTCTTTCACAATCACACCGGAAAGCAGCAGCAGGGCAATCAGGTTGGGAACGGCCATCAAACCGTTGAAAGTATCGGCTGCCAGCCACACCAAATCCAAGCTGACTACCGTGCCGAGCATCACGGTGGCCACATAAACCACGCGGTAAACATTGGCGAAACCATCACCAAACACATAAGCCGCACATTTTTCGCCATAGTAACACCAGCCCAAAATGGTTGAATAAGCAAAGAATATCAGGCCGATGGTTACTACCCAGCCGCCGGGGCCGGGCAACAGGCGGTCAAAGGTGGAAGTGGTGAGTGCCGCGCCGGTGATTTCCGGCTTCACAACTTCACCGCCGGCACCGAGCAAACCCATCACCAACACGATGCCGGTAATCGAACACACAACAATGGTGTCGAGGAAAGTGCCGGTCATCGACACCAGCGCCTGACGCACAGGGTGGTCGGTTTTGGCCGCTGCCGCCGCAATCGGTGCAGAACCCATACCGGCTTCGTTGGAAAACACGCCGCGCGCTACGCCGTAGCGGATAACGCTGCCGATTGCCCCGCCGGCAACTGCCTCTCCGGTAAAGGCATCGCTGAGAATCAGCTTCAGGGCAGGCAGCACCAAATCAAGATTGGCCAAAATAATCACCAGCCCGCCCGCCACATAAAACACGGCCATCAGCGGCACAATCAGCGAAGAAGCCTTGGCAATGCTGCGGATACCGCCCAGCACCACAATGGCCGTCAATACGGTTAATGCCACACCGGTGTAAACGGTATCGATCTCGAAACTGGCCTGCACGGCCTGCGCCACCGAATTAGACTGCACCGAACTGCCGATGCCGAACGATGCCACCGTGCCGAACAAGGCAAACGCATAAGCCAGCCATTTCCATTTGCTGCCCAAACCGCGTTCGATGTAATACATCGGGCCGCCCGACATTTCGCCTTTTTTATTGACCACGCGGTATTTTACCGCCAGCACACCTTCGCCATATTTGGTGGCCATACCGAAAATGGCGGTTATCCACATCCAAAATACCGCCCCGGGACCGCCCGCAACCACGGCGGTGGCCACGCCGGCGATATTGCCCGTGCCGATGGTGGCCGAAAGCGCGGTCATCAATGCACCGAAATGCGAAATATCGCCATCGTGGTCGCTGCCGTCTTCTTTTTTGTGGTGCGGCATAAACGCCTGTTTGAGCGCATAGCCCAGCATACTGAATTGCAGACCCTTGAGCAAAACGGTCAGCAACACGCCGGTGCCGACAAGCAGCACCAGCATCGCCGGCCCCCAAACCCAACCGCCCACGGTATCAAAAAAATGATGTAAGGCTTCCATATTCACTCCTGATTGCTGACATTTTGTTCTGATGCCCAGCATTTCAGCACAAGGCGTAAAGAATTGCAAGCAGGGGTAAACCGCTCTAGCGCCGCTATCAAACCGAGGCCGTCTGAAAACTATTCAGACGGCCTCAAATACACACAAACAAAGCCCCGCAGGCAAACGGTTAATGCACCGCCACATCAGCCCTCAAATCAAATTTGGGAATCGGCACGGAAAACCGCCCGCCGCAACCGTCTTCAAATTCATAGCTGCCCTCCATGCAGCCCCACGGGGTGTTGAGACGGGCGCCGCTGCTGTAATAATAATCTTCGCCGGGATACAGCACGGGCTGCTCGCCCACCACGCCGACACCCGACACTTTTTCTACTGCACCGTGCGCATCGGTAATCTGCCAATGGCGCTTGCGCAGGGTAACCACTTCACCGCTGTTGTTGCGGATGGTGATGCCGTAGCCGAACACATATTGATCTTTGGCGATATTGCTTTGCTCTGCCAAAAAACTGGGTTCCACGATAATTTCGATTTCGTCCATCATACAAATTCCGGATAGTGATGTTCAGACGGCCTGTATTTTGGGTTACATCACCCTTGCGGCAATGTGCAGCACGGCCAGCGTAAAACCGGCGGCCACCGCATCATCGAGCATAATGCCCAAACCGCCGTGCAGGCGCTTGTCCAGCCACTTTATCGGCCAGGGCTTCAATGCATCAAACAGGCGGAACACGGCAAATGCGGCCAGCCACCATGTCCAATGAAACGGCACGAATGCGAGCACCAGCAACATGGCAACCATTTCGTCCCACACAATGCCGCCGTAATCCATGATACCCAGTTCGCGTTCGGTATGGCTGCAAATCCATATTCCCCACCCAAAGAGGATAACGCACAACGCTGCCAGCCACCAACCCGTTATACCGGCCAAATACAAAACAAATGCTATCGGCAGTGCGGGCAACGTGCCGAACGTACCCGGCGCTACCGGAGCCAAACCGCTGCCGAAGCCGAAGCCGAGCAGGCACAACGGCCGCTGTTTCAGCCATAAAAAAGTGGGTTTGAAATTACTCAAAATGATTGAATCCTAAAGAAGCCAACGCAACCGGCATACCGTTGGCGTTTACAATATTCAAACGGCCGCAATCTTGCGTTATTCTGCCGATGCGCGTTACCGGTGTAGCACTCGCCCTGCCTGCTTCAACCACGGCACTGCGGCACGACCGTGGCGCGGTAAACACCAGCTCATAATCATCCCCGCCCGCCAACACGCAGCCGTATAGGGCCGTTTTATCCAAAACATCGTGTAACTGCGGCAAAGTAGGCACATTGTCGGCAAAAACCTCGGCTCCCACGCCCGAAGCCTGCAAAATATGGCCCAAATCCTGCGCCAGGCCGTCTGAAACATCTTGCGCAGCATGAGCCACCGGCAACAATGCCTGCCCCAAAGCCACTCTTGGCTCAGGCCGCAGCCGCGCCCGCTCGCAACAATCAAAAACCGCATCGGGCAAAGCAAACGTATGCCAATGATGGTGCAGTGCCGCAGCTGCCAAGCCCAACTGCCCCGATACCCACACATCGTCTCCCGCCTGCGCAGCATCCCGCCGCAACGCCCTGCCCTGCGGCAATTCGCCGACAATGGTAACATTAAATACCAAATCGCCTTTGGTGGTGTCTCCGCCGATAAGCGTGATGCCGAAACGCTGCGCCAGCACAAACAAGCTGCCGCAAAACTCTGCCAACCAATCTTCCTGCAGCTGCGGCAAACCCGCCCCCAACAAAGCCCAGCGCGGCGAGGCACCCATTGCCGCCATATCCGAAATATTCACCGCCAACACTTTATATGCCAAATCAGCAGGTGCAACATCCCCAAAAAAATGCCTGTCTTTCAACAGCATATCGCTACTGAAGCACAAGTCATACCCTGCTCGCGGGCGGATAACGGCTGCATCATCGCCAATACCGATCAATACATCTGCATCGGCTTGGGAACGGTGTAAATAGCGGCGGATAAAATCAAATTCTTTCATAAAATAATCGTCAGGCCGTCTGAAAAAACAGGAGCCCGGCCAATCACCCGGCGTAACAAGCAACTGCTCTGCAACCAAACATCCCCGTTCGAATCCCGATTCGGTAAATCATTATAAACCGTTTACCCCCAAACCATACTGTCTCCTTTAACACAAAACCCCGCCGAAGCGGGGTTTGCTCTTCAACTTTCAGTTGATTAAGGACGGGTATAGCCGTGATATTTGGAAGCGGGGCCGGGAATCCAACCTTCTTCAGAAGCAGGGCGCTCGCCCTCAACCTGACCCGGAGCAACCTGTTTGGTTACCAGCGTACGGATCTTAACATCTACACGGCGGTCAGGCTCGATACATGCAATCAGAGCAGTACGTTTTTTGGCTTTGGAAACTTTTTTACCTAAGTTGGCAACTTCGGCTTCGCAAGAAGCAGTCATGCGTGCTTGGGACTCGCCCAAACCAACGGCGGAAATCTTATTGGAAGCAACGCCTTGACCTACCAAGTAGTTGGCAACTACGTTAGCACGGCGCTCAGACAGGGCTTGGTTGTATTGCTCGGAACCCATAAAATCTGTGTGGCCCTCAACACGCACGGCTTCTACATTGGTGTTGCTCAAACGCTGGGCCAAAGCGTTCAGGGTTTCGGTAGCTTCGGGACGCAGATTGTCTTTATCGAAGCCGAACAGGGTGTTGGCAGACAGAGAAACGGTTTCATCGGCGTATTGGGGGGCGGTAGCTACCGGAGTAGCATCGCCACACTCGATGCGGCCTTGGGTTTCTTTATCGAAATAGGTATTTTTCCAGCACTCGCCATAGTTGTTGCGGACGATGGTTTGTTCGCGGTCAACGGTATAACCGTGTTTGGTATGCGCCTCACTGGCCATTGCGGTACCTGAAGCAACCAAGGCAACAAACAAGGTGCTTAATTTCAGCTGTTTGGTCATTTTATTCCCTCATCAAAGATTGTTATACAACGGGCGCAGAGCGTAGCCGCTGCAAATCACCAATATACAGGCCACTGTTGTAAACGGCGGCAAATCGGATATATCAGTTTGCACTATAAAGAAACGGAGGGCAAACTGTCAATACACAACTGCCCGTGCACAACGGCAAAGACCCGCTTCCCATTTCTAAATCATGCCGAAAAATCAAGCCCGTGTCATTCATTGGCAAGCAAAACAACATTTATATGCCAATCCCGTTGCACATAAACAACAATCAGCACCACTCTGCACTCATGACTGTTCAATATCAATAAAAGATTGTTTATTAAAAAACAAAAACTTTAAGCCCTCCAGTGGGGCAACCAGGCAGACTTTGCCAAAGTGTGCTAAATTGGCAGCCCTTTGTCGTACAGAATCCACAAGCTCCGCCGCTTGGTTTTTCTTGGCTTTTTAAGATGAAATTACAGCAATTACGCTACGCACTCGAAGTTTACCGCCACAATCTGAATGTGTCTGAAGCTGCCGAGGCTCTGTTTACATCGCAACCCGGCATTTCCAAGCAAATCAGACTGCTGGAAGAAGAATTGGGAATACAGATTTTTATCCGCAGCGGTAAGCGCGTAGTTTCGGTTTCCCAGCCCGGCAAAGCGGTTTTGGAGCTCTCCGAGCGGATTTTGCACGATGTGCAGAATATTAAAAATATCGGCAGTGAGTTTACCGGACACGACAGCGGCCCGCTGACCATCGCCACCACCCACACGCAGGCACGCTATGCGTTGCCGGCCATTGTGGCTGAATTTGTGCAGCGTTACCCCAAAGTGCGCCTGACCATCAAGCAGGGCAGCCCTGATACACTTGCCCAAATGGTGCTAAGCGGCAACGCCGACTTTGCCATTGCCACCGAAACATCGGAGGAAAGCGGCGAATTGCGAAAACTGTCCTGCGAAACATGGACATATGCGGCAATCGTACCGGACGGCCACCCGCTCTTGGACTGCCGCCATCCGCTGACAATTGAAGATTTGGCAGCTTTTCCGCTGGTAACTTATGAATTTGCCCTTAACCACAACAACAATATCGCCCGTGCATTCCAAAAGGCCCGGCTGGATTTGCCTGCCGTGGCTTTATCTTCGGCCGATACAGATGTGTTGAAAACCTATGTACGGCTGGGCTTGGGCGTAGGCTTGATGGCAAAAATGGCTTATGACGGTAAAACAGACGGGGATTTGCACCTAATCGATGCATCGCACTTGTTCGAGCCTTCCCACACCTACATCGCGCTGCGGCCTGATACTTATCTGCGCGGCTATACCTATGAATTCATTAATTTGTTCTCCCCCAAACTAACCCGTATGCAGATAGATAAAATATTATACGCGCCGATTGAAGAAGATTTTTCCATCTGAATCTTGATTGAACATATTGAAAGGCAAAGGCCGTCTGAAACAGCATTTTTCAGACGGCCTGCTTTCTGTTAATGGTTGATTTCAAATGCCTATACGGCATGCTCGCAACCGGAAACCATTTTCTTCAGCACTTGCGGCTGTAAGATTTTAATGTGTTTGTGTTCGACCAAAATCAGCCCTTCGTGATGAAATTTCGACAGGGTGCGGCTGACGGTTTCCAGCTTCAGCCCCAAATAACTGCCGATTTCTTCGCGCGACATCCGCAAAATGAAGTCATTGGCAGCAAAACCGCGGGCATACAGACGACCGGAGAGATTGAGCAAAAAAGCCGCCAACCGCTCTTCGGCGCGCATATTTCCCAACAGCAGCATCACCCCCTGGTCACGCACGATTTCCCGGCTCATCAAGCGGAAAAAATGGTTTTGAAGGCTGGGAATATTCTGCCCCAATTCTTCCATATGCAGAAACGGAAGCTCGCACACCTCGCTGTCTTCCAACGCCACGGCATCGCAACTGTGGGTCTGCGTACAGATGCCGTCCATGCCGATCAGCTCGCCCGACATAAAAAAACCGGTTACCTGGTCACGCCCGTCCTGACTGGCGATAGTGGTTTTGAAAAAGCCTGTACGAATGGCAAACAAAGAAGCAAAAGGCTCGCCTGTGCGAAAGAGATATTCGCCTTTTTTCAAACGGCGGCTTTGGCGGATAACGGTATCCAACTGGGCAAATTCGGTCGGCATCAACCCAACAGGCAGGCACAGTTCGCGCAAGGAACATGTTGAACACAGCGTTTTCATCTGATGCTGGGCAGTGTGTGCAGGCATGGCAGGCACCTTTTCTTCTAAGCAACTTCCATTTATATAGTAAAGCCGCGACTTAAGGACTATTGACTCTGGTCAAGGCTTGTTTATGATAGTGCGGATATTCTATCAAACTACCTTTGATTTGCCTATCTACCCCCGAATCAAGAAAACCATTTAATGAAAATTATAAATATACATAACCACACCGAACCCGAATTCGACCGCAGGCTGATTGCCTCGCTGCCTTCCAGCGGCCCCCGCTACACTTCCTATCCAACTGCCGACCGCTTTCACGGCAGCTTTAGCGAAACCGATTATATAAAATCGCTTGAGGCGCGAAACGCAGGGGCCTTAAACAAGCCCTTGTCGCTTTATATCCACATTCCTTTCTGCAACACCATCTGCTATTACTGCGGCTGCAACAAAATCATCACGAAAGACAAATCCCGAGCCGATGCCTATATCGAATATCTCGAAAAAGAGATGGCGCTGCTCGCCCCGCATCTGAACGGCCGCCACCAGCTGGCCCAACTGCACTTCGGCGGAGGCACGCCCACGTTTTTGAGCGACGGCCAGTTGGAGCGCGTTTTTGCGATGATACGGCGTTATTTCGACTTGGTTCCCGGTGGGGAATATTCGATAGAAATCGACCCGCGCAAAGTCAGCCGTGAAACCGTGCTGCATTTGGGCCGCTTGGGCTTCAACCGCATGAGTGTGGGCATTCAGGATTTCGACCCTAAAGTGCAACAAGCGGTCAACCGCGTGCAAACCGTTGAAGAAACGCGCGAAGTGGTTGATGCCGCACGCGAAGCGGGCTTCAAATCAGTAAGCGTGGATTTGATTTACGGCCTGCCGCACCAGTCTCTCGAAAGCATCAAGCCCACTCTCGAAACCGTGCTTTCGCTCGACCCCGACCGCCTGGCGCTCTACCACTATGCCCATCTGCCGCATATTTTCAAGCCGCAGCGCCGCATCGACACCGAAGCCGTACCCGGCAGCGAAGAGAAACTCGATATTCTGCAATACGCCGTACAAACACTCACCGCACGCGGTTATGTGTTTATCGGCATGGATCATTTCGCCAAGCCCGGCGACGAGCTTTCACGCGCCTTGAAAGAAGGCCGTCTGCAACGCAATTTCCAGGGTTATTCCACTTATGCCGACTGCGATCTGATTGCCCTGGGTGTATCCTCTATCGGCAAAACCGCCAACACTTATGTGCAGAACGAGCGCGATATCGATGCTTACTATGCCGCCATCGATGCCGGCCGCCTGCCCGTGATGCGCGGCTACCGCCTCAACCGGGACGACTTATTGCGGCGCAACATCATTCAAGATCTGATGTGCCGTTTCACCTTAGATTTCCGAGTGTATGAACATATGTTCGGCATCTCGTTTGCCCATTATTTCCAAACCGAGCTGGCAGATTTGCGGCAGTTGGCCGAACTCGGCCTGCTGGCAGTCAAACCGCACGGCCTGCAGATTACGCCCAAAGGACGGTTCTTAATCCGCAACATTGCCATGGTGTTCGACTACCACTTGCGCCATAAAGAAACCACGGCGCAATATTCCAAAACGGTTTAGCAGCGTGTCGCGGGCGAAGTCGAACCGAGGTGGGTTTGCCAATAAAGCCGGGGCCGTCTGAAACCCGTGTTTGCCCGCTCCCTGTGTCCACTGCCGCATCGCGTGGCGCGGATATTGCCTGCACCTTGCCCAATAAGGTTTCAATGTGCGGTGCCGGCGCTGCATATTGTGCGGATACCGTTTTCCGGTTCTGCACAATATCCGCTCCCCAATCCGATACAGGCCGCTGTTTTTTCAGACGGCCTTAAATTACAAACCAATCCAATAAAATCAAACACAAAGCGGCAGGCCGCAGACTGCGCCGAAAAGCAAACCAACGCTGCCGTTATTTAAGCCGGCCGGCTTATTTTTGCAAAATTCCGGCCTTTCACAGCCCGCAAGCAGCACAAACTGCCGCTCCTGCCACCATGCCGTCATGGTGACCCCGCCCCCGTTTCCATTACGGTATTGCTGCGCCCCCGCCGGAAATTACAGGCACGGCAAGCCTTATCCCTGCAACGGCTCACTATCCCGTGCCGTTAGTTACCCGTGCCGTTAGTTATTTGCTACACTTAAACCCGTTTCACCCTCCATCTGCCGCCCCATGCTGACCTACACCCTGCCCGAATCCCAATCTCCCGCCCCAACAGGTGAAAAACCCTGGCTGTTGCTGCTGCTGGCTTTTGCATGGCTGTGGCCGGGCATTTTTTCACGCAACCTGTGGAACCCCGCCGAGCCCGCCGTGTTCACCGCCATAGAAGCCTTTTCAGACGGCGGCTCCGCATGGCTGCCCACCGTGCTCGGGCAGCCCTATTTCAACGTGTCGCCCGTGTATCTGTGGGTTGCCGCATGGTTTGAGCGGCTGCTCTCACCCTGGGCGGCCGATGCCTATTCCGCCGCCCGTTTCGCCAGCGTATTGTTCACCGCACTCGGCCTGTTTTGCTGCGGCAGCGCGGGATTCCGTCTGCTCGGCCGCCATCAGGGGCGCAGCGTGGCGCTGATTTTAATCGGCTGCACCGGCCTGATTACCATGGCACACTTTCTCGGCAGCCAATCGGTGGTATTTGCCGCGCTCGCCATGTGTCTGTACGGATTCTCGCTGGCGCAGACACACGTGATTATGGCCGCACTGATGCTGGGCGGCGGCTGGGTGTTGCTGTCGGTGTCGGCCGGGCTGCTGCTGCCTGCCGCGCTGATGCTGGCCGCCGCCGCATTGGCAGCCCATCCCTGCTGGCAGTTCAAACGCTACTCTCTCACGCTGGTGGGCGCATTTGCCGTTGCCCTGCCGCTGCTGCCGGTTTACCCCTTCGCGCTGCTGAAAACCAACGAAGCCGCCTTCCACATCTGGCTGCACCACCACGCCTTCGGCGCATTCGGCGGCACACAAAGTTTTCAGACGGCCTTTTCGCTGCCCTATTACCTGAAAAACCTGCTGTGGTTTGCCTTTCCCGCCTGGCCGCTGGCCGCCTGGACAGCCTCCCGCACCCGCCTGCTGCAACAACGCTGGGGCGTACTCGCCGTATTTTGGCTCACCACAGCAACCCTGCTGCTCACACTCACCCCCCACCGCCACCCCGACCACCTGGTTTGGCTGCTGCCCCCTCTCGCCCTGCTCGGCGCAGCGCAGCTTGACGGCCTGCGGCGCGGCGCGGCAGCATTCATCAACTGGTTCGGCATCATGGCTTTCGGCCTGTTTGCCGTATTTTTATGGCTGGGCTTCTTCGCCATGAACTACGGCTGGCCGGCCAAACTGGCCGAACGCTCCCATTATTTCAGCCCCCACTACATTCCCGACATCGACACCATACCCATGCTGGTAGCCGTATCGTTCACACCCGTGTGGCTGTGGGCGATTACCCGCAAACACATCCGCGGGCGGCAGGCCGTTACCAACTGGGCGGCCGGAGTAACGCTGGTGTGGGCATTAATGATGACCCTGTTTCTACCCTGGCTCGATGCCGCCAAAAGCCACGCCCCCGTGGTGCGGCAGATGGAAGCTGCGCTGTCCGCCGAAGTGAAAACCGCCCTCGCCGAAGGCACAAGCTGCGTGGGCATAGATGCCGGAGCCGCCACCGCCCGCATCGTATGGCAGCAATACGGCACCCTGCAACTGCACGTAAACGACACTTCATGCGCTTACCGGCTGGTACAGCAGCCCAAAGGCAGCCCCGCCCCCGAAGGCTGGCATCTACTGTGGGAGGGCGCACGCCCGCGCAACAAAACAGAAGGCTTCGCATTGCTGAAAAAGGCCGCAGCCGTTGCCAAAACACCTTAAGGCCATCTGAAAGACACCAATGCCGCCATTCCCGCGCAGGTGGGAAACAGATAAAAATATTGAAGTATTGATTAAACCCGTGCCCGAATACCAAACGTTTGGCCGCCCAAACTGCGCAGAAACAAAATCTTCAAACAGTTCAAACAGCCTTCATTTCAAACTGCCTTTCAAAAAATTTTTGCCCAAACCCCGAGAGTAGAAAAATCCGGTGCTTATTTACACTTTTCGCTTTTTGCCCGAAAAGCCGTTTGGGAATGTTTGAGTTGCCAAAAGTGCCGAAAGAGGAAAACCGCAAAACTCCCAAACACACAAAAAATCACCAACCCATTGTTTCAACATAAAAGTGCAACACCCCTTCCCGACACCCAAAGATTTGCTAAGAAACAAAATGTAAAAACGCCCCCTTTCACAGGGGGCAATAAGGCCGTCTGAAACGGTTCAACATGGCTTCAAACGGCTTTAGAGTATGATTGCTTAATTTGAGCCGGTTGTGGATACTCGGGCAGTGAAACCCAATTTCCAAAAGGAAAGCGGTTTCTGCGGTGTTGAAATGGTTTTGCAGGCCGCGGGCGGCGGCAGGGCCGGTTCTATGCCTTCCTTTGCCATCGGCGGTCTACACCGACCGGTGCCGGGAAAATAAAGCGGGCTCGCGATAGCGGCTAAAAAACCCAAGGCCGTCTGAATGTTTCAGACGGCCTTGGGTTTGGCCGGTTTTCCCGTTTGCTCAACTGCTGAAATAAACCTGCCCGCCGCCGCACACGCGCCGTATCGGCCATTGGTACACTTCGGCGAGCAATTCCGGCCGCATCACGGCTTCGGGCGCGCCTGCGGCGATAACCCTGCCCTGGTTGAGCAATACAATATGCTGCGCGTATTGCGCGGCCAGGTTCAAATCGTGCAGCACCATCAGCGCGCTGAAACGCTGCGTTTGGCGGTTGAGGGAGCGAATCAGGCTGTGTTGGTGGCGGATATCGAGGTGGTTGCACGGCTCGTCGAGCAGCAGCACGGGGGTGTTTTGCAGCAGGGCGCGCGCAATGTTGGCGCGCTGTTGCTCGCCGCCGGAAAGATCATAGACGCGTTTGTGCGGCAAACCGGCCAAGTCGAACACTTCAAGCAGCTCTTGTGCCGCAAGCGGCAGTGGTGCGGCCGTCTGAAACAGCTTACCGCTGCTTTTCTGCCCAAATGTGATGTATTCATGCACACTCAGCGGCATCCGGTAGCTGCCGTGCTGCCCCACCCAAGCCACCTTGCTCTGTTTCAGCCGCGGGGCGACGGCCTGCTCGAACAAAGTAATTTCTCCTTGCCCCGCCTGCCCGATTAAGGCTTTGAGCAGGGTGGATTTGCCCGCGCCGTTGGGGCCGATTACGGCGGTGTGGCAGCCGTGCGGAATATCCAAAGCCTCCACCCGCAGCAGAATTTTACTGCAGGCGGAAACGGTTAAATTGCGGATAGAAAAAGAGAGGTTGTCCATAATCGGTTGGGTTTGGGAATAAACAACGATAGGTTTTTTATAAAAAACAGACAGATACTTGGGTAAAGCCCGAGTATGACGGGTGTTCTGAATCTTTTCAGACGGCCTCAGCTGCTGCGCGCCGGCCGCAAAAACAACCATATGAAAAACGGCCCGCCCAACAGCGCAATCACAATGCCCACCGGCAAATCCACCGGATAGGCAAGCCAGCGGGCGGCACTGTCTACCGCCAACAAGAATACCGCGCCGAACCAGGCCGACAGCACAATCAGCCTGCTGCGCCGCCCGCCGTTTGTGCCAGCACATTGGGAATCATCATGCCGAGAAAGCCGATAATGCCGGAAAGCGACACTGCAGCCCCGGTGAGCAGCGCCGCACCGGCCACCGTTTGCAGGCGCACGCGCGGCACCGAAATGCCCATGCTCACAGCGGTGTCTTCGCCCAGCATCAGAATATCCAGCTTTCTGCCCGCCCCCAGCAGCAACAGCAAACCTGCCAGCATCGCCGCTACGGCATAAGCGGGCGGGGCAAAGCCTGCCTCTTTTTGGCCGCAACCCTGCCTGACACTGCGGTACCGCGGGGCTGTGGTATAAAAACGGCCTGCCGTTTGGTTTCAGACGGCCTGTTAGAAATGCAGTGTTCAGGCCGTCTGAAAAATCTGCGGACTCGGCGGCGGGAAAACTCCGTTGTTTCACGCAAACGGAGCAGGAATACCGCTCAGCCGGCAAGCAGCGCGCCGGTGAGGCTGTGCCAGGCGGCCGGCTCGGTTTCGCCCTCCTGCCGCCTGCCGAAGATCTGAATCACGGTTTTGCGGCAGTTGTCAAACCCTTCCAGGCAGATAACGAAGCCTTCGCGTATCGGGCGGCGCACCACCCAGGTTTCGGCGATTTCATCGTCTTTCAGGTGCAGGCTGAAGCCTTCTTCTTTTGCATCGAGAATATTCAGCCAGCCTCGGGCGCGCACGAGATTGTGCACCCGCCCGGTCTGAATCTGCACCACTCCCCGGTTGCCTGAAAAAATCATGATTTCCAAGCCCTGATCTCTGGCCTGCTCCAACACTTGCTGCTACGCGCCCTGCTCCAGCCGGCGCGTCAAACCGACGGGTGCGTGGCGGTAGGCAGCCCGGCGGTCGAGGCCGAAGGTTTCGAGTAGAGCGCCGAAATGGTGGATGTCTTTCAACTCGTTCCAGCGTTCCTGAAAAGCAGCGGTTTTTTCGGCAGGCAACGGCGCGGGTTCGACCGGCGGCGGCATGGCTGCGCTTTGGAATTCGGGTTTCCGGTTCTTGCCGAAAGCGGCCGATAACGCCTGCCATTGTGCTTCTCTGCCCTCTTCTTTTAAAAACACTTTCTGCACCGCCACGCCGAATTCATCGTAAAACTGCACCGAGCGCGAAACCTTGCCGCCTTCGCGGACGGTAACGGCCAGCGCATGATGCCAGCGGGCGGTGAAAATGCGCAGGTCGATGCCGCCGATATTCAAGGCGATGCCCGAGGCGGGCGCAAAGCTCACGTTTTCATACACGCCTTGTTTTTCGTGCACGCACAGGCTGTTGCGCACCACACACTGCACCTGCCCCAAAGTGCGCAGTTCCAACACGATGTTGCGGATATTTTCTTTGCCGCCGAGATAAACGCTTTCGGGCGCATCGGCCATCAGCCTGCCCTCGCTCACGCCCAACTCGGCCGCGCCTTCGCGCGGAAAATAAAGCCCCTGTTTTGAAGCCTTGTTGGTTTGGTATTGCTGCCAGAGATTCATCACTGCTTCCTTTCATGTTTTCAGACGGCCTGACCCATACCGTGAAGGCCGTCTGAAAAACAGTTTTCCGTTAAAACTTCACCTGCACTGTGGCAGCAATGTTGCGCCCGCTCATGCTGTACAGATCCATCACGCCGGAGTCGGCCATGCCGGCCACATCGGCGTGCTGCCAGTATTTTTTGTTGCCGAGGTTATACACGTTTACGCCCAATTCGATGTTTTTCGCGGGTTTGTACCATGCGCCGGCATCCCACACGCCGTAGCCCGGCGTTTTGAAATGGTTTTCGCTGCTCACGCGTTTCTGCCTGACCGCCCAGCGCAGCTTGGTGCCCGCGCCCCATTTTTCCTGCACATAATCCACACCGAGCACGCCGTTTGGCGGGTAGGCGGTATCGAGCGGCCTGCCGCTGCCTTCTCGGCCGCGCATCCAGGCGATGCTGCCGTTAAGATGCCATGCGCCGTCCAAACGGTGGGATGCGGCAGCTTCGATGCCGTAGGTTTTCACTTTATCGAAGTTTTCGAAGCGGAATATCTGCATGCCGTTTTCCATGCCGGCAAATTGCCGTGAGATAAAGTTGCGGTAGCGGTTGTAAAACGCAGTTACCTGCGCTTTGCTGTTGGTGCCTTTGTATTTCATGCCCAACTCAAAGCTGTTGGAACGCTCTGATTTCAGGTTGTTGTTGGGCACGATTTGGTAGCCGTGCTGAGTGTTGGAAAACGACATGGTGGCCGAATCGAAAGGCGGCGTGCGGAAACCCTGCGAATAGGTGGCAAAACCGGTGAACGCGCCGCCCAGCGGCCAAATCAGGCGCAGGCTGGGAGTGAGTGCGCTGTCGCTGAAATTCTGCGGCAGGCTCTCGGGGTTGCCGTTGAGATAGGCTTGATCGATTTGCGGCTTGAGTTTTTCGTATTCGTAGCGCAGTGCGGGAGTGAGCATCACGCCGCTATCGCCGAAGGCGATGCTGTCTTGCGCATAAATGCTGAAAGTGCGCCGTTTGCTGTCGGGAAAGGTTTTGTTGGGATAAAGGCTGCCTGCATAGGTTTTGCTGCGGCGGCCGTCTGAATAAACGGTGATGCTGTCGCGGCTGCGCCCGGTGTCGGCATGTTTGAATTCCGCGCCTGCCACTATGGTGTGTTTCAGACGGCCTGTATCCCACTCTGCTACAGCGCGGCTGTTGATGCCGCTGATGGTTTGATCAAAGCCGTAGTCGGAATAGCGGGTGCCGCTGCCGGCGGCGCGGCCGTTAACCGCCGTTACGCTCACGTTTACCGCATCGTCCTGCGCTTTGAGCTGCTGGCGGTAGGCGGACAGTTCTGCCTCTTTCAGACGGCCGCCGCCGCTATAGCGGTAGCCCAGGCCGAAACGCCGGCGGCGGGCGGAATCATCGGCTTGGGCCTGTGTTTGCTCGGTGGTTACTGCAACGGGGCCGCGCACCACGGTGCTGCTGCCCAGCGTGTTGAGCAGATCGGTTGTGTTTTTGCGGTAAAACTGCTCAAACACGGCTTCGATACGGTGGATTTCGTTACCCGCGCTGCCTTTGGCCAGAATATTGTAGCCGTTGTTGTGTTGCGGATTGTTGCGGGTGCGGCTGCTGTCGTGCGTGTCGATGCTGCCTTTGTTTTTGATTTCATGCCCCTGTCTGCGGGTGAGCATCAGCAAACCCTCGGCGTGTTCCGTATAACCCGCCGCCGTGGCGGTGATGCCGTGGCTTCGGTCGCGGCTGCGGTAGCCGTATTTCAGGCCGAAGTGGGTGGGTTTGCCGGCATCGACAAAATCGGCGGGCGAATAGGTGGTCAGGTTGACCACTCCGCCCAGCGCATCGCTGCCGTAGAGCGCGGAATACGGCCCTTTCACAATATCGGCCTGCCTGAGCGTGTCGGACTCCACCAAATCGCGGCCGGAAATGGCACCGTTGCTGCCGCCGCCCGCATAAGATTCGGGCAGGCGCACGCCGTCTACCATCATCAGAATACGGTTGCCGTCTATGCCCCGTATATTTACACCGGCATTGCCCCTGCGGCTGTGGTCGGAAGGCACCCACACGCCCGGTTCGTATAAAAATATATCATCGAGATTGGCGGCGGCCGCCTGATTAAGCGTTTGGCGCGGCACCACTGCCACATTCGGCGCAGAGCGGTCGAGTTTTTGCGCGTTGCGGTCGGCGGTTACAGTGATGGTTTCCAGCTCGGCGGTTTCGGGGCGCAAGGTTTCGGCATAAAGCGCAGGCGCGGCAAAAGCCAGCACCACGGCGCAGACACTGGGTTTGAGCTTCATGTTTTTCATCAGGAAAAGTTATCCGTTTGCGGGAAAATTATCCGTTTTATTTGGCAGGAAAGCAGGGCTTTCTTGCCGGCCGTCTGAAACGCTTCAGACAATCTTCTTAATAAATAAATTGATAATCGTTTTTATTTATATATCTAACCTGCCAAAAATACAAGTTTTCCAATGTAAAAAACAACTGCATAAATAACGTGAGGCCGGGTTTCACTCTGTTTGCCACCTTTTCAAAACAATCAGGCCGTCTGAAAAATCTTTCAGACGGCCTGGGGGCTTGAATTGGGTGAATCTGCTTTATTTCCGGCGCACAGCCGCAAACCATACCCGGCCGGCTCTGCTACCGCCCGGACTGCCGGCAAAACCTTTCTCTTTGAGCCGGAGTGCAGCCCTAACCCGCCGGCAGAAATAAAACGGCTTCGTTTCAGCCTCTTCAATCTGCTTCGGGATAAGTGCCTTTCACCAAAATCTCTTTGCCCACATCATGAATATCGCGGTGGCCGGTAAACGCCATCGAAATATCCATTTCTTTATAGAGAATTTCCAGCGCACGGGTTACTCCCTCTTCGCCGTATGCACCCAGTCCGTAAAGGAAAGCACGCCCTATCATGGTGCCGCGCGCGCCCAGCGCCCACGCTTTGAGAATATCCTGGCCGCTGCGGATGCCGCTGTCGAGCCACACTTCGATGCTGCTGCCCACTGCACCCACAATAGCGGGCAGGGCTTTGATGGTGGAAACGGTATCATCGAGCTGGCGGCCGCCGTGGTTGGAAACCACAATGGCATCTGCTCCGCTTTTCACGGCCAGCTCGGCATCTTCAGGCTCCATAATCCCTTTGATAATCAGCTTTCCGCCCCACAAATCTTTGATGCGGGCAACATCGTCCCAACTCAGGCGCGGGTCGAACTGTTCGGAAGTCCACGAAGAAAGTGATGACAAATCGCCAACATTTTTAGCATGGCCCACGATATTGCGGAACGTGCGCCGCTCGGTATTGAGCATCTTCAGGCACCATTCGGGCTTGGTGGCCAAATTAATCAGATTGGCAAGAGTGGGCTTCGGCGGCGCGGAAAGGCCGTTTTTGATGTCTTTGTGGCGCTGGCCGAGCACCTGCAAATCGGCGGTAAGAATCAACGCCGAACAGTTCGCCGCCTGCGCGCGCTTAATCAGGTTTTCCATAAACTCACGGTCGCGCATCACATAAAGCTGAAACCAAAAAGGCGCGCTGGTGTTTTCGGCCACATCTTCAATCGAACAAATCGACATGGTGGAAAGTGAAAACGGTATGCCGAATTTTTCGGCGGCGCGGGCGGCTAAAATTTCGCCGTCTGCATGCTGCATGCCGGTGAAGCCCGTTGGCGCGATGGCCGCCGGCATTTTCACATCGTGCCCGATCATCTTGGCGGCAAGGCTTCGGCCTTCCATATCCACCAACACCCGCTGGCGGAATTTGATGTTTTTGAAATCCGAAGTGTTTTCGCGGTAAGTGGCTTCCGACCACGAGCCGGAGTCGGCATAGTCGTAAAACATTTTCGGCACTTTGCGCTTGGCAACCCGGCGCAGGTCTTCAATGCAGGTTATCTTGCTCAAATCATGTTTCATGCTTTAATCCACCTTAGTAACCAATTAATTTTAATTTATGTTTTCAAGAAACCTAAAACAGGCTGTTTGAGAACCTTTATCAATTTACACCAAGCATACAGATATATCAAACGCTTTCCCACCCGGTGCGGCCGTCTGAAAGCGGATATACTTGACTAAAACACTCAGATACTAGACAATCCAGCCGATAACAGCCATAACACTAAACAATACTGCCATGCGACTCACCACAAAAGGGCGGTTTGCCGTTACCGCCATGATAGATTTGGCACTCAACGCCCAAAACGGCGCCGTCAAACTCAGCGCCATCAGCGAGCGGCAGCATATTTCCCTTTCCTATTTAGAACAGCTTTTCAGCAAACTGCGGCGCGCAGAGTTGGTAGAGAGCCTGCGCGGCCCCGGCGGCGGCTATATCCTGGCCTCTCCTGCCGCCGAAATCAACATCGCCCAAATCATCGCTGCCGCCGAAGATTCTTTGGATGCCACCCAGTGCAACAGCAGGGCCGACTGCCGCAAAGGCTCACCCTGTCTCACCCACGATTTGTGGGCAAACCTCAACAAAACCATCCACAATTATCTCAGCAGCGTTACCCTGCAACACATTATCGACCATAAAAACAACCACCCCGGCCACGATAAAATAATCGAATTCAACCAAACCCATATCCATTAACACCATATCAAGAAAGAACACAGCCATGACCATCAAAACTCCGATTTATCTCGACTATGCCGCCACCACTCCTGTTGATCCGCGCGTGGCGGCCAAAATGATTCCCTACCTCACCGAGCAGTTCGGCAACCCCGCCTCCAACAGCCACAGCTTTGGCTGGAGCGCAGAAGAAGCCGTAGAAAACGCCCGCGCCGAAATCGCCAAACTGATTCATGCCGATGCCAAAGAAATCGTGTTTACCAGCGGCGCCACCGAATCCAACAACCTTGCCATCAAAGGCGCGGCGCAGTTCTACAAAAACAAAGGCAAACACCTCATCACCGTCAAAACCGAGCATAAAGCCGTGCTCGACACCATGCGCGAGCTCGAACGCCAGGGCTTTGAAGTTACCTATCTGGGTGTGCAGGAAAACGGCCTGATTGATTTGGAAACGCTCAAAGCCGCCATCCGCCCCGACACCATCCTGATTTCCGTGATGTGGGTAAACAACGAAATCGGCGTGGTTCAAGATATTCCCGCCATCGGCGCAATCTGCCGCGAACACAAAATCATCTTCCACATTGATGCCGCCCAAGCCGCCGGCAAAACCCCGATAGACGTAGAAACGGCCAAAGTGGACCTGCTGAGCCTTTCCGCCCACAAAATCTACGGCCCCAAAGGCATAGGCGCGCTCTATGTGCGCCGCAAACCGCGCGTGCGCCTCGAAGCGCAAATCCACGGCGGCGGCCACGAACGCGGCTTCCGCTCAGGCACGCTCCCGACCCACCAAATTGTCGGCATGGGCGAGGCTTTCCGCCTGGCGCGCGAAGAATTGGAGCAAGACCGCGCCCACGCCCTGAAACTGCGCGAAGTGTTTCTCAAAGGCATCGAAGGCATCGAAGAAGTGTATATCAACGGCGATTTGCAGCAGCGCGTGCCCACCAACCTCAACGTGAGCTTCAACTTCGTTGAAGGCGAAAGCCTGATTATGGCGGTAAAAGAATTGGCCGTATCCAGCGGCTCCGCCTGCACTTCCGCCTCGTTGGAGCCCAGCTATGTTTTGCGCGCACTCGGCCGCAACGATGAGCTCGCCCACTCCTCCCTACGCATCACCTTCGGCCGCATGACCACCGAAGAAGAAGTGGCATTCGCCGCCGGGCTGATTAAATCAAAAATCGGCAAACTGCGCGAACTCTCGCCATTATGGGAAATGTTTAAAGAAGGCATCGATTTGAACACCGTTGAATGGGCAGAGCATTAAGATTGATGCATGAGGCCGTCTGAAACGGCAGGCCGGGTTTGCGAATCCGGCAAAACGGTTTTCAGACGGCCGGAAACCCTATCCATAACCATCAAACACGAGCCAAAACAAATGAAACACCCTGCCGCCGCTTTATTGGGTATGCTGTTTTGCCTGCCCTGCGCTGCCGTGTGGGCGCAAACACCGCAGGCCGGTTTTATCGGCGTGTACAGCCACCACTCCGTAGACAGCGTGGCCTCTTTGGCAATATTGCCCGATCACACTTTCTGCCTGAGCTCCATTGCCGGAGCCATGGATATCCACTCCCCCGGCAAATGGGAGCAATCGGGCAAAGACCGAAACAGCATCCGGCTCAAATTTACCCGCACTTCACGGTTTCCCAGCCGTTTCGTTGTCTATGCCGGAAAGCCCGACCATTCAACGGGCAAAAAAACGCTCAAACCCGAGCTGCGCATCAACACCGCAGCCTTCAGCGCATTGCAGCGCGATGTTGTGTTCGGCAGCAGCAACAGCCCGCAAACACCGGCCAATATGGCTCCGTTTTTCTCGCCCCAACAAAATGGTTTCAGCGCGCATGAAACGCTGCCTTTGAAACACCGCTACCTGTTTTTCGGCTACCCGCGCCGGGAAGGTGGCTGGCAGATTACCCGTTTCGACATCGGCAAACCGCGCGGCCATGTGTGGATTAATATGAGTGAAGAAGCCATGCAGGATCAACAATCTTGGGAAGGCCGCTTCCAAAACGGCAAACTGCTGATGATCGGCAGCGAAATGTACGGCAACCATACCAGCATGGGCAAACCCGACCCCCTAAGCGCAAAAGAAGTAAACGAAATCCGCAAACACTGCACCGGCCTTGAACATCCGCCCGGCTTGACGCTTATCCGCCCCCAAGCGGAATATCCCGCCAACAGTCTGCCCGACAAACCGGCACTGTTCGGGCGCGATGAAGATTACGGCGAAGCCGCGCATGCCCCCGAAGCCGTTTTCCATATCGAATAAACGCGGGTTGGTTTGAAAAAACCGGCAACCCCCAACCCTTTTAAGCAAACCTTTCAAACCACACAGCAAGCCCCCAGCCGCCTTGAATTTCTTTTCAGACGGCCTTAAATAATCTTATAAACCAAACCACAAGGAAACACATCATGGCATACAGCAGCAAAGTAATCGACCACTACGAAAACCCCCGCAATGTCGGCTCGTTCGACAAAAACGATGAATCGGTCGGCACCGGCATGGTCGGCGCACCCGCCTGCGGCGATGTGATGAAGCTGCAAATCAAAGTAAACGGACAGGGTGTGATTGAAGACGCCAAGTTCAAAACCTACGGCTGCGGCTCGGCCATCGCCTCTTCTTCATTGATCACCGAATGGGTGAAAGGCAAAAGCCTCGATGAAGCGCTGGCCATCAAAAACAGTGAAATCGCCGAAGAGCTGGAGCTGCCCCCGGTGAAAGTACACTGCTCGATTTTGGCCGAAGACGCGATTAAAGCCGCCGTTTCCGACTATAAAAAGAAAAACGGCGTTTAACCGCTCAGACGGCCTGCAACGGTTAAAAACACGCAAGGCCGTCTGAAAACGCATTTCAGAAAGGAATCGCCATGCCTTTTACCGAAGCGGAAACCCAATCCCTATTGGCCGAAAAAGGCATAGGCAAAACCGTGTTGCAGCGTTTGCAGCAAATGGGTTTGGACGATGCCGCCAAGCTCGTCCGCGCCGCCGTTAACGATATTTTGCAACAAGGCGCGGCCCTAACCGGCTCGATCTGCCGGAAAAACAGCCCGCAGGCCAAAACCGCCGTCGCCGCCGCAGTAGCTTGGGCGAAACGGCAAACCCAAGCCTAGGGGCTGTCGACAATTAACGCAACGGCGGTATTTTTGGTCAAATTCCCCCCGTCTGCGGCGTTAAAAATGCTCGCAAGGTGTTCAACCTTGTTGTGCTTTTTGCCTTGCATACGCGTTTTTTGCCTCAAAAAACCGCTTCGCCGGCCAATTGTCGGCAGACCCTAAGGCTTGCTATATACCCGCCCGTTTAAACCGTTACCCGGCTGACGCACAACCTGCAATATTTTGGCATCACAAGGATAAAACCATGATTACCCTAACCAAAAAAGCTGCCGACCATATCCAAACCTTTTTAACCAAACGCGGCAAAGGCGAAGGCATCCGCTTGGGTGTGAAAACCAGCGGCTGCTCCGGCATGGCCTATACTTTGGAATTTGCAGACACCGTGCAGCCCGAAGATTTGGTGTTTGAAGGTTTCGGCGTAAAAATATTCGTTGATCCGAAAAGCCATATTTATCTTGACGGCACGGAATTGGACTACACCAAAGAAGGCTTGCAGGAAGGCTTTAAGTTCCAAAACCCCAATGTGAAAGACGAATGCGGCTGCGGCGAAAGCTTCCACGTTTAACAGCACCCGTGTCAGCCGTTTTTTTCCGTCAGAGCCTTTGTTTCTTTCAAAAACACAAAGCAGATTGAGCCCGTCAAACACCGGCCCGGCCGTATTCTGCCGCGCCCACAACAGATACCCTGGCTTGGCCCAATATCTTTTTGCTGCAAAAACAATTGAGAAAAACGATTAGGCATGATTACAAAACAAACAGGCCGTCTGAAAACTTTTTCAGACGGCCTCTCTCCTGCCTATTGCCAAACAGCACAAATTATTCCGCCGCGCTGGCTGCTCCGGCTTCGGGCAGTTTTTCCACCCTCACAGCACTTTGCTTTTCGGCAGCACCGGTCTGGTTGGCGCGGGCGGCATTGGGCACCACCGTTCCCTGCGCTTCTGCATTGGCTACCGCATCACTCTTGGCCGGAGCGGCTTTACCGCCCACCGAAACAATCTCCGACCGATCCGAAGGGGCGGCCTTCCCGGCTACTGCCGAACCGCCGCTGCCGCTTTGCGGCAAAAACTGCCACCCGCCTACCGCTACCGCCAGCACACTGGCCGCAACGGCAAAACCTCTAAAGGCGTGGTTGTTGGCTGCTGGGGGAACCGCCCTGCTTTCGCTGCGGCCGGATTGTTTCACGGCAACCGTCTGCACCACCGCCGTTATGCTTTCCCGGGAAACGGATACCGTTTCTTCACGCGCGGCAGGTTTTGAGCATTGCAGGCAATCGCGTATGAAATGGTATTCGCGCCATTTTTGTCGTGCTTCGCTGTCAGACAATAATTTATCTAATATTTCTTCCGACAAACCATCATCGTCCATGGCGGCAGAAACAAATTCATAGTCTTTATTTTGGTTCACTTTACCACCTTTGGTTTTCAGACGTGTCCAACAGCGGCCTTAAATCTTTAGCAATGACCTCGCGCGCCCTGAAAATCCGCGAACGCACGGTGCCGATGGGACAGTCCATAATCTGAGCAATTTCCTCGTAAGACAAACCCTCCATTTCCCTCAGGGAAATGGCTTTGTGTAAATCATCGGGCAGTTTGGCGATGGCCGCTTCCACGGTTTCCAATATTTCCCGGTTCAGCATCTCGGCTTCCGGCGTATGATCATCGGCAAGCTGGTCGGCCAAATCGAGAATATTTCCTTCATCGTTGGCCACATCGGCACTCACGAAAAGCCGTTTGCCCGAAGTAGCCAAGTAGTTTTTAGCGGTGTTCATGCCGATACGGTAGAGCCAGGTGTAAAAGGCACTCTCGCCTCGGAAGTTCGGCAATGCCCGGTAGGCTTTTATCAGAGCTTCCTGCACAACATCGTTTACTTCGTGCTCGTCTTTAATAAAGCGCGACAACAAACGGGTAAGGCGGCGCTGGTATTTCGACACAAGAAGCTCGAATGCTTTATGTTCGCCTTTCTGCGCCCGCTCTACCAATGCCTGATCGATTTTACGATCATTCATGCTCAACCCTTAAATAGCCAGATGACAAAGACAGAAAAGGTAAAGCGTTCGTCTATGGCTTTCTGACACTTTACCTTTACTTTGGTTCCAAAATAAAGCAATTAAATTTATCAAAAACAGGGATAGCCCCGTTCGGGCTGCTATGATGAACGCTAACCCGGATATTGGCAATAGCCGCGCAGCGGTTGCCGCTGTCGGCCACCACCGGCCAATAGCGCCTTGCAAACGGCGGCACTTTGCTTTCTTGTAAAACTTTCCAAACATTTTTACGACCAATGGTCGTTTGAATCACATCTTCGGCATTTGCCGCCCGAATCACGCACTCTTCATTTAACAATTTCTCACACATTCCGAACGAATGCGGTTTAAGGGTAAAACCGTTTTCAGGCAGTATATTTTTCAGACGGCCTGTTAAAACCGCGCCGCCCGCAACCCAGGGCAGCGTGTCTTGCCAGCCTGTTTTTTGGGCAAACAAGGTATCGCGGTAGGCATGGATTTTTCCATGCGGCAGCGGCCACTCTGCCGATACCGTTTTCATCGTGCCCAACACCCGCGCAAAGTCGGCGGTGCTTTCTGCGGCAGGCACACCCAGCCCGTGCAGTTTGGCAAAATACAGCAGCTGTTGGCGGCGGCGCGCTCCGCTCAGGGTTTTCCAGCGCGCAATACTGAATGCGCCGGCTGCGCAGATATAAGCGTAATCCTGCTCCACAATTTCGTTGAGCAGGGTCAGCTCGTTTTGCAGCGAACCGATGCTGCGGACGATATGGCGGTCTAAATGCGGCACGCGGTTGCGCCATTGCGGCAGCGCTTCGTGCCGCAGCCAGTTGCGCAGAAATGCCGAATCGCCGTTGCTGCCGTCTTCCACATAAGCCAAGCCCTGTTCGGCTGCATAGCTTTCGAGGGTTTCGCGCGACTCCTCCAGCAGCGGCCGCCAAAGCTCGATGCGCCCGCCCAGCGGCCGCCGCTGCGGCATGGCCGAGAGCGCGCGCAGGCCGCCGCCCCGCAGCGCGGCCAACATAAAGGTTTCCACTTGGTCGTTTTGGTGGTGTGCCAATGCCAGCACATCGCAGCGGCCGTCTGAAAACACCCGGTAACGCTGCCTGCGCGCTTCTGCTTCGATGCCCAAACGGCTGTTATCCGCCACGGTTACTTTTTCCAGACGCAGCGCAATGCCCCATTCCCGGCACAGGTTGCGGCAGAAATCTGCCCATTCATCGGCACAGGCATTCAAACCGTGATGCACATGCACGGCACTCAACGCAAAACCGAAGCGCGGTTGCAGGGCGGCGAGAAGGTGCAGCAGCACCACCGAGTCCAAGCCGCCGCTCAAACCCGCTTCGATACGGGTGCCGGCAGGAAAATCATGCGGCCAGGCGGCAGCCAGGCGTTGCTGTAACGGATGCAGGGCAGTGTTCATAGATTGGGGACGACAAAGTAAAAAAGGCCGTCTGAACGTTTCAGACGGCCGGTATTTTACACAAATGCGGCTTCCTGCCGCTCTTGCTCTTTGCGGGCGGGCTGCGCGCCTGTAAGATTGATGATTTCCTGCACGCCCAAGCCGATGCGGCGGGCGTAGTTGATGTCGTTCATCAGCGATGAAGTTTCCCAACCGCCGATTTCTTTTTTGCGCAGTTTTACCAGCGTGCGGGCGCGGAAATTTTCCAATGTGTCGATATGTTTCGACAGCAATGCTGCCTGCCCGAACCATTCTTCCGAATAGGCCGCCAGCGCGCTGATGCGGCGGAACAGCACCAGCGTTTTAAACAAATGGCGGCGCAGGCGCATATAGTCGCGGAATGCGGGTGAGTCGGGCTGTTGCAGGTGCAGCTGCATATTTTTCTGCAGGTGTTTGCTTTCTTTAACGATTTCTACCATTTGAAACGCCGCTGTATAAGCAGTAGAAAGCTGTTGCTGCTGCTCTTCGCCTTCCATGTCTATTTTGCTGGCGAAATCCAACACTTCGCTATAGAGCGGCTTAATCTGGCTTTCATACAGCGCCTGCGCATCCAGGTTCAGCGGAGGTTTGGGCGGCTGCAGCGCTTCATCGGCATCGGTTTGCTCTTCATAAAGTTTCTCCACCGGAATAAACAAAACGTGGCAGATGGCCTCTAAACTCACCGCGTTCAGATGGCCTATTTCTTTAAACACCGAGCGGATTGCCGTTTCGCCCGAGCGCAGCATATTGTGGTTTAAATGCAGCGCGCGCACCGGCTCGTGCCCCTCCGGCAGCAGGTGCGCGCGCTCTTCTTTTTCCGGCAGCCATTTGATTAACTGCGCCGCCAGCCTGTTTTGCAGCTTCCAAAACACCGCCAAACCCAAGCCGTTGAACAAGGTGTGGAACAAAGCCAGTTGCAACAGGCCGCCCATGCCGGTCAGTTTCGCCGTAAACATTACCAGTTTGGTGAGCGGCAGCCACAGCAGCAGCGACAATACCGCCGTTACCGCGTTAAACAATAAATGCGCCAATGCCAGCCGCTGGCCGCTGCGGTCGCTGCCGAGCATACCCACAAACGCAGTGGAAATGCTGCTGCCCACATTGGAGCCGATGGCAACGGCAAACCCCTGCGCCACGCTTATCTGCCCCGCCGCCAACGCCGCCAATGTTAAAATCAAAGTGGCATGCGAAGACTGCAAAACAATGGTTAAAAACAGGCCGATGGCGCTGAAAATGGCGATTTCCGCCACCCCGCCCGCGTTTACAGACGAAAAATCCACCTGCCCGCCCAGGGTCTGAAAGCCGTCTTTAATCGCATCGACACCCAAAAAAATCAAGGCAATGCCCACCAAAACGCGGCCTATGGTTTTGCCTTTGCTGTTGATCAGCCCGGCCAGAATGCCAAACACCAACATCGGCACGGCCACGGGGCTCAAGCTGATGCTCTGCCCCGCTGCCGCCAGCAGCCAAATGCCGCTGGTCGCACCCAGATTGGTGCCCAAAATCACCGCAATGCCGCCCGCCAGCGTAATCAGCCCGGTGCTCAAAAAAGCAATGGTCAGCAGCGAAACCAAAGTGCTCGACTGCAAAATAAAGGTTGCGCCGATGCCGAACAGCAAGCCTTTGGCAGGCGTGGACGTGCTTTTCTCCATCAGCCGCTCCAATGTGCCGCCCGCCGCGTTGCGCAGGCCTTCTTCGATACACTGCATACCGAACAGAAACAGCGCCAGGCCGTAACACAGCTTCAGCCACGGCGCGCTGTACCAGAAACTGTATGCCAGCACCGACAGCGCTGCGGCGGCCAGCATCCATTTCACCTGATGGTTGTTTACTTTTTTCATATTCTTCCCACTTCTCCCGAGCCGCGCACAAACCCTCTCTTTTTCAGACGGCCTGCGGCACAACGCCTGCCATTCCGGCGGTTGCGGCAGACAAGGCCGTCTGAACACACTGCGGCACAGCGCACAAACCGCCTCTGCCGGGCATCACCGCCTTTGGCTGCGGCGGCGGCGGGGCAAACCGGCTGCCGCACGCTTCCCACACCCAATCAACCGATAAACAGCCCCGCACCATTTTCACAATATGCCACACCGCCCCTGCGTGCCGCACATGGGCGAAAAGACAGGGGGCGGATGAAACAAAGCCTAAATTTCCGCATCATTACGGGCCGTCTGAACGGTATCGAAAATCAGGAAGCCCACGATGGCCGGCCCACTGCGTTTCTTTTGCAGCCATTCCGCGCCTTAACTCAAAAACCAAACTCAAAAAACGGTTTTGCCGGCCGGACGGTGGAAATCGGCTCCATGCCGTATATACCTTATGCGGCTTGCCGTTTTGCCGGGAATGCGAATGCATCACATACATTTCATCGCGGCATTTTAACATAAGCAAACAAAAGGCCGTCTGAAATTTTCAGACGGCCGCCTGTGCCGGCAAGGTTTAAAATGCAACGAATTGGGTCGGATTAACAGGCTTGCCGTTTTGGCGCACTTCAAAATGCAGTTTGGTGCGGTCGGCATCGCTGCTGCCCATACGGGCGATGGTTTGGCCGCGCTTGACGGTTTGCCCTTCTTTCACCAGCAGGTTTTGGTTATGGCCGTAAGCCGTTAAAAAGGTTGGATTGTGCTGCACAATCACCAAGTTGCCGTAGCCGCGCAAACCCGAGCCGGCATACACCACTTTGCCGTCTGCGGCGGAAACCACCGCCTGGCCCGCCTGGCCGGCAATATCAACGCCTTTGCTGCTGCCGCCGAAGGGAACAATGATATTGCCCGCAGTCGGGCGCTGCCAAACGATGCCGGACACCGTGCGCACGCCGCCGGTGGATACCGTGGGGGTTTTGGCGGGGCTTGCGGCCTGCGGGCTCCGCGCGTAATCGGCATTGGAAGGTGCAGGGGTGGTGGCGGCAGAAGCCGAAGAAGGCGGCGCGGCGGGTTTGGACGCTGCCGTTGCCGCCGGCGCGGAATAGCCGGCCGGTTTCACGCGCAGGTTTTGGCCTACGCTGATGGTGTTGTCGGCACTAAGATTGTTCCACTCGCGCACATTGTCTTGGGTGATGTTGTAGCGTTTGGCAATATTGTAAACCGTGTCGCCCCGCACCACGGTGTGTGTGGCGGCATGGATATCGACCGGCGCATTGGAAGGAATATAGGCACCGCCGCCCGATGGAGCGGCCGCCGCCGCAGTTGCAGGCGGCGTGTAAGGCTCGGGGGCGGCAACGGCGCCCGCCGCATTCGGATCGTAAGGCGCGGCACCGTAGGGGTTGCTCTGCGCCGATGTGCCGGAAGCACCCGATGCCGCTCCTACGGTTACGGGAGCAGCAGGCTGCTGGAACCATGAACACGCGCCCAGCATCAATACCAAAACTGCCGTGCCGGTGCGGAATGCGGTTTTTTTCAACATATTTAGATGACCTTCTGTTTTGTTTGGTTTAAGTGTGGAATCGGGGCATATCATAATCAAATTATGCCTCTTTCTACAAGTTTTTACGTGTTAAGAAGCGTGGAGAATGCAGGCTCGGCGCGCCGGCGGCATTCAGACGGCCTCACGGGCATTCACTCCCCCGCCCCGCTCACCAACGGCACGAAATTGGCTTCCTGCACACAGGTTTCGCGGTAGCCTTGCGGTGTTTTTTCAATCAGCCACAAATATTGTATACCGCCCTCATCAAGCGGCAACACCATGCGCCCGCCGATGGCAAGCTGCTGCAGCAGTGCCAGCGGTATTTCGGTGGGCGCGGCAGTAACGAGAATGCCGTCAAACGGCGCCACTTCGGGCAGCCCCAAATAACCGTCGCCGCACACCAGCCGCGCTTTGGCCAGCAAACCGGCCGCACGCAAATGCTGTTTGGCACGCTCGTGCAGCGGGCGCAAACGCTCCACCGAGAAAATTTCCGGCAACGCCAGCGCCAACAGCACGGCCGTCTGATAACCGCAGCCGGTGCCGATTTCCAGCACGCGCCGCATATTTTGCGGGGCATCTCCCAATAAAAGCTCCGTCATTCTGGCAACCGTGTAGGGCTGGGAAATGGTTTGCCCCAATCCCAGCGGCAGCGACATCTCATCATAGGCACGGGTTTGCAGGGCTTCTTCCACGAAAAGATGGCGCGGCACCCTTCCCACTGCCTGCAATACCAACGGCCCGATGCCCATCTGCGAGAGGCGGTCGGTCATGCGGCGGCGGCGGTTTTCAAAGCCTGTCCAGTTGGTGTGCATCAGGGCATCACTCCCTGCCAGAATGCTGCCACGCCGGCCGTGGTGTGATAGTCGGTCAAGTCGATTTGCAGCGGCGTAACCGTGATATAGCCCGCTTCGCTCTCGGCGAAATCGGTGCCGTTTTCACGGTCGGAAACACTGCCGGCCGGGCCTATCCAATAAACCGCTTCGCCGCGCGGGTTGCGCGCGGGCACCACGCTCTGCACATGGTGGCGGCGGCCCAGGCGGGTAATTTTGCAGCCCTGGATATCTTCGGGCGCAACGGCGGGAATGTTTACATTCCACAAAACCGGCTGCCGGGGCGGGTTTTTCAGCAGGTGCGACAACATCGTCCAGGCGGCTTTTTCGGCGGTTTCCCAATAACGGCCGCCAGAGTCGTTCAGCGAAAAGGCCACGGCGGGAATGCCCAGCAGATAGGCTTCGGTGGCTGCAGCCACCGTGCCCGAATAAAGGGTGTCGTCGCCCATGTTGGCGCCGTTGTTGATGCCCGATAAAACCAAATCGGGCTTGAACTCGGGCAGCGCGTGCAGGGCAAGGTGGATGCAGTCGGTGGGGGTGCCGCTCACATAATAAAAGCCGTTGGCGGCTTCGCGTATGTGCAGCGGGCGGTCGAGCGTGAGCGAATTGCTCACGCCGCTGCGGTCGCGCTCGGGCGCCACCACGCGCACATTGGCAAACTCTGCCGCCACCCGCGCCAGCACGGCAATGCCGGGCGCGAGATAGCCGTCGTCGTTGCAAATCAAAATGTTCATAATCAACCTTGTTTTCAGACGGCGTGAATTTTACCGATTGCCTAGCTAAGTGTCTATTTTTCAGAAATATAATACAAGGCCGTCTGAAACTTTTTTCAGACGGCCTGCCGGTTGCCCCTGCCGGTATATTCTCTAATATATGCTTGCCCGGCAATAAGCGATTTTTTCTTTTTTCAGCTTGTATTCGTTCACCAATTTTTCACGCTGTGCTTCGGCGGCTTTACGTTCTTCGAGCGGGGCACCCCAAGCGGGGTCTTTCAGGCTGTTTCTTTTATTTCGGTATTCTTCTTCCAATTGTTTGCACAGTTTCTCGTTTTGCTCCAGCTCGGTTTTGAAAGCGGTAAAATCAGATTCGGAAATTTTACTGTATGACCGGTTGTCAATTCTCAGAGTTTTGCCATCTTCCGACAGCACTACCGGAATCACACCAATGCCTATATTCACCCCCATCTCCCCTTTCTCACCCAAATCCAGCACACGGCCTTGTTTCTTGTTTCCAAAAAATCCGTTTCTTGCAATATATTTTCATTAAGCAGATAAGTTTTGCCGTATTCTTTAGTGATCGCCAATACTGCAGGAGATCCTCCGTTTTCACGTTTCCACAAGCCTACATAACGGTCGTAAGATTCGCCCGAGCAGGCGGCCAGCAACAGCGCTGCCAATACAGCCGGTAAATAACGTATATCACACTCCCAAATTGGTTGATTAATGGATAAAAATACAGTAAAGCAAAACAAAGTATTGCATTACAATTTTATTTAATCAAATTAAACAGCAATACAATCCAAAAAACGGCGGTTTGAATACCATAACCGGCATGGGCATCCGCTATGCAATCCGTTTTCTGCGCAAGAAAAAAGGCTGGACGCAACAACAGCTTGCCGATTTTGCCCACACCTCGAAAAGCAATTTTCCAACCTTGAAAACGGCAACCAGGGCTACAGCCCCGCCATGCTCCAATATCTGGCGCAGGCTTTCGGCTGCCCCGTTTCGCAAATCTTTTTGCCGGCCGAAGAGTTGGCCAAACAAAACAACCCGCCCGATCCCGACTGGCAGAAAATGCCGGCCGGGCTTCTGTTTATGCAGCTTCCCGAAGACATGCAGCCGCTGTTTAAAAAACTGTTTGTCGAAATCATCACACAACGCCGATAAGGCTTTCAGACGGCCGAATGCTTCGATAAAGCAGCCCGGCGGTATCCGCACCGCCGCACGGCAGACAGAGCCGCGCCAAACGGGCAGGCACCGCGCAGCCATTTCTCCGCAAGACGGCTTTAGGGCTGTTTTTCAAAAGCCCCAAGGGTAGCCCCCCGCGTTGTTTGCATTTTTCATTTTTTTCTGAAAACCCGCTTTAGGGCTTTGAGGGCCGTCTGAAACGACCAAAGGCACGGCAACGCCGCGCGGCTTCCGGCCGCCATCGAAAATCACGAAACCATCGTTACGGCAAAACAAAAGCCGTTCGGCGCAGGTGCAAACAAGCCGGCTTTTTCCACACTTCAGGCCGTCTGAAAAGGTTTTCAGACGGTTCAAGGTATGGCTGCACAAGCCTGCGGCCGTCTGAAACGGGTATAATCGGACAACCCCACTATCTGCATCAATCTGTTATGGACTACGAAATTGTGATTATCGGCGGCGGCTTGGTCGGCGCGGCGGCAGCGGTTGCGCTCAAACAGCAGGGGCGCGGCGTTGCCCTGCTGGAAACCCGTCCGCCCGCTGTTGATGATGATGCCGCCAAAAGCGGCTGGGATGCGCGCATCTATGCCGTCAACCCTGCCAACCGCGCCTTTTTGCAGTCGCTCGGCGCGTGGCCGTCTGAAGAGCGCGTGCAGGCGGTGCGGTGTATGGACGTGCGCGGCGACAACAGCGGGCGCATCGAATTTTCGGCCGCCGAAGCCGGCGTGCCGCAGCTTGCTTCGATTATTGAAAACCGCGGGCTGCAGGCCGCGCTGTGGCGGCAGGTGCGCGCGCTCGGCATCCCCGTGGTTACCGAAGCCGCCGCATCGCTGTCTGCCGGTGTTCAGACGGCCTCGCTCACCCTGCAAAGCGGCAAAACACTCACCGCGCAGCTGATTGTCGGCGCCGATGGGGCAAATTCCTGGGTGCGCGCGCAGGTTGGGATTGCCGTTAAAGAAACGCCTTACGGCCAACACGGCGTGGTGGCAAACTTCCACACCGAGCTCGACCACGGCGGCACTGCCTTCCAATGGTTTGCGGGCGGCGATGTGCTGGCCTATCTGCCGCTGCCCGGCCGTAATATTTCTATGGTTTGGAGCACAAGCAAACCTGAGCGGCTGACTGCGCTCCCGCCCGAAGAATTGGCCGCCGCCGCAACCGAAAAAGGCGGCGGCGTGCTCGGCAAACTCACCGCACCCTCGCCCGCGTTTACCTTTCATTTGGTGATGCGCCGCCCCGAAACCACCGTGGCGCAGCGCGTGATGCTGATCGGCGATGCCGCCCACACCGTGCACCCGTTGGCGGGGCAGGGCGTGAATCTGGGCTTCGGCGATGTGGTCGAGTTTGCGCGCATCAGCCGCCACGCGCCTGATGCAGGCGCACACCAGCTGCTGAAACGCTATGCGCAAAACCGTTTGGAGCCGGTGCGCACCATTCAGCTCGGCTGCGATGCCCTGCTGCGCCTGTTCGGCACGCAAACCTTCCCCGCCCTGCCCCTGCTGCGCAATGCGGGGCTGAACCTGGTGAATGCCGCGCCGCCGCTGAAACGCCGCTTAATCAAACACGCAATGGGTTTGCCGGGCTGAAACCAAGCCGGTTTTCCAAAGAAAACGATAAAACGCCGATGCATTTTGCCGCACGGCAGCTGCTTGAAAAATAAATGTAAAGCGGCGAACCTCGGCAGTATGGCAAAGCGGCCGGACTGTATGTGCGCCGGCGTACCGATTGCGCCGAACGACAAAGAACAGGGCAAAAGCAGTATTCTGCTGTCCAAAAGAAGCGGAACCTGCCTGCGGCTGCCGGTGTTTTGGATTGCCGCTTTTGATCGATTGGGCGCAGTTCCATGAAAACTGCCGCAATACGCGCCACTTTTACCTAAAATGAAAGCATCGGAATGTATATGGCGTTTAAATCTTGGTTTGCCGCCGCATTGCTGCTTTCTCCACCGCTTGCGGCACAAGAAATAAAAGCAGAAATTTTAAGCAAAATGGCGGTTTCACCCGCCGAGCTGGCTGAAGTTTGCCGGCAACTGCCCAAATGCGATAAAGATTCAGGTGGGTTATTCAAACGAAAATCGCCGGAAGCATACTATTTTATCGACCACACCCCGCAGCTTGCCCGCTTCACGAAAGGCTCGGCTTACCAACTCAAACAACGGTGGGATTTTGCCGATTATGTTCACGGCAGTGAAATTACCCGGGCAGCAAGCGATCCCGCCTGTCTATCCACCCCGCGCTTTATCCGCTGGGCAGAGGGCAATGGGCGGTTGCGCTTATCAAAGGGGCTTCCGACTGGTTTTCGGGCGGCTCCGCCACAGAAGAGAAAGCAGATTTCGTCCAACTCAATTCAGACGGCAGCCATCAAGTTGCCTTAAAAGATATTCCCTTTTATTACAGTTTGACGGTAAAGGCCTGTTTTCAGGAGGATGAAGAAACCCAGATACTGAAAACTTCCTATCGGAACACCGGCAAACCCTATTATCAATGGCAGGCAACCTATACTTTCACGCAATGGCCCACCCATACCCCCGAAAACAAAGCAACTGTTTACACAGAAAAGCAGCAGCTTGTGCCGTTTGAACCGCCCGGCCTGCGCCCTGATGCCCGATAACGTTCTGTGCGGTTTTGCCATAAAAAGGCCGTCTGAAAACGGTGATACGGTTTTCAGACGGCCTAGATTACCGGATATTCTTAATTACTGAATATTCTTGATGGCCGGATATTAATGAATGCTGCCGAAGCGGCCGCTGTTGAAATCACTCACGGCTTGGCGGATTTCTTCGGCGGTGTTCATCACAAACGGGCCGTAACCCACCACCGGCTCGGCAATCGGCACGCCGGAGAGCAGCAGGATTTTCACTTCTTCACTGCCTGCGGCAATGCGCACTTCGCCGCCGTCTTTTTCAAAGCTCACCAACCGGCCTGCACCCGCCTGCTCTTTGCTGTTGAAGGTTGCGTTGCCGCGCAACACCACCAGCGAGAGGCTGTGGCTTGCAGGCACGTTGATAACGGCTTCTTTGCCGGCATTCACCACCACATCCCACACGTTCATTTCGGTAAACGTTTCGGCCGCGCCTTTCACGTTTTCATGCTCGCCGGCAATCAGGCGCAGGTGGCCGGCCTGATCGGGAAGCTGCACCACGGGGATATTGTCTTTGGCCAGATGCTGGTAGCGGGCGGGGGTGTTTTTATCTTTGGCGGGCAGATTCACCCACAACTGTACCATTTCAAACATTCCGCCGTTTTTGCTGAACGCTTCTGAGTGGAACTCTTCGTGGATAATGCCCGCGCCGGCAGTCATCCACTGCACGTCGCCTTCTTTAATCACACCGCCGCCGCCGCTGGAATCGCGGTGCGCCACCTCGCCCTGATAGGCGATGGTTACGGTTTCAAAACCTTTGTGCGGGTGTTGGCCGACACCGCGCGGGCTGGAAATCCTGCCCGGCTCGAACACGCGCGGGGCGGCATAATCGAGCATCAGAAACGGGTCGGTGCCGCGGTCTTCGCCCATGTGGGAAAACAGGGGCTGCACCAGAAAGCCGTCTCCCACCCAGTGTTGGCTGTCGGCACGGTAGATTTGTTTCACATTACGCATTTCGGTTTCCTTTCGGTAGGTTAAATCATCATTTATTCGATTGTTACTGAACCTGCATTCCCGCAGCCTGTGCTTCGCGCAGCTTGGCGGGGGTAACATCGTTGCCCTCGGTGTCGATAACGGTCAGCGTGGAGAGCATATTGGTGAGCTGGCCGCACACTTTATCGATATAGGCCCGGCGCAACGCTGCGCGTTCGACCAGCTCCGCTTCGGTTAAGCCGGCGGTTTTGGCTTTGCGGGCCAATTCGTTGATGCGGTCTAATTCGGCGATACGCATAATGCGCTCCTTTCGTTTGGTTTGGCCGTCTGAAACCGTTTCAGACGGCCTTTGGGTTTTTCATTCATGCCCATAAATTTTTATAGGCTTTTTGTTTCGTTAGGCGTATTATACGAAATACAATTTTTCATACAAGTACGCACATTTTTTATACTGTAAAACCCACCCTCCAAAGGAAGCAATATGAAACAACCTGCGCCCGAACACGAAACCTGCTGCCCCGTGGTGGCCACGCTCGATATTGTCGGCGGAAAATGGAAAGTGTTGATTCTGTATCACTTAAACACCCAAACCCGCCGTTTCAACGAATTGCAGCGGCTGATGCCTGCCGTTACCCAGCGTATGCTCACACTGCAGTTGCGCGAGCTGGAAAGTGACGGCATCGTACACCGCGAGGTGTATCCGCAAGTGCCGCCGAAAGTGGAATACTCCCTCACCGAGTTCGGCCTCACATTAATGCCCGTTATCGAAGCCATGCACCGCTGGGGGCAGCAATATGCCGCCGAATGTGTGAAACATCAAAAAACAGCAGACCCGGCCGTCTGAAAACAGCCCTGCCGTCAGTTTGGCATGGCGGGTGCTTTTATCATCCGCAGCTTCGCAAAAAACAGACAGGATGCAGAATATGCAACCGCAGCACAAAAGGCCGTCTGAAACGGGCATATAAATCCACCCCGCCGCCTGCGATGCCTGTTGCACCGTCTGTGGCGGCGGCAAACGTGCCCCGACCGACTATCCCAAAGGGAAACCCTGCCCGCCAAGCCGGACAAATAAACAGTGGCCGTCTGAAAAACCGAAAAGAAAACCAAAAAGCAAAAGCCCGGGCTTTTTAAACCCAGGCTTTCAAAAAGAAACAACGGCTTATTCCAGCACCACTTCCACACGGCGGGCTTCGGCATTGTTGCCGCTGCCGGTGGCGTTTTCGGGTTTGCGCATCTCGATTTGTGACTCGGGCACGCCCAAGCCCAGCAGCGCATCGCGCACGGCGAAAGCGCGTTTTTTAGACAGTTCTTCATTTTTTGCGCGGTTGCCGGTGGCATCGTGAAAGCCTGAAATAACGGCTTTTTTGCCCTCTTTCGCGCCGTCCAGCACATCTTTCAGGGCTTCTTCGGCATTGGCCGCCAAATCGGCCTTGCCGGTGGCAAAGTAGAATTTCACCACACCGTTTTCAACCACGGCCTGCGCGCCTTCTCCTGCCGCAGCGGTTTGGGTATCGGCCAAAATCTGCTCCGCAGCGGTGCCGGATGCGGCAGCCCCGCTTTCGGCTTCACCGGCAGGTTCGGCGGCCAAAACTTCAGAAGTTTCAAAATCCTGCATTTCGGGCGCGGAAGCTGCCGCAACGGTTTCTTCAACCACCACCGCCGAGGCCTCTTGTCCGTAGCCCGGCGAGCCTTCGATTCTGCCGTTCTCCCAACCCCAAACAGCGTAAAAAAGAACCGACAATACCGACAGTGCCGCCGCACTGCCTGCAATCCATAAACCGATGCGCTGTTCTTTGTGGCCGTTGTTGTCCGACATTTGCTTTTCCTTTAAATATGAATAGCTATAAAACCTGCGGCATTATAGCGGAAAAATTTATGGTTGGCACAGGGCTGCAAACCGCAGGGGTGGTGCCGCCCGGTTAGAAACGGCACCGCCGCGCCGCAGCCCAACTTCCGCCAGGTATCTGAAAATCCGTGTAAAGCAGCCACCGCCGCAAGCCTACACAAAACCCTGCCGACACAGTAAAATGCCCGCTTTTGCGATCATCCGAACCTCGGCAAACATCATGCTCACCTTCCAACAAATCATTTTCAAACTGCAAACGTTTTGGGCCGGCAAAGGCTGCACCATCATCCAACCTTTCGATATGGAAGTGGGCGCGGGCACCAGCCACCCGGCCACCTGCCTGCGCGCACTCGGCCCCGAGCCGTGGTTTGCCGCTTATGTGCAGCCGAGCCGCCGCCCCAAAGACGGCCGCTACGGCAACAATCCCAACCGTCTGCAACACTATTACCAGTTTCAGGTAGCCTTAAAGCCCGCGCCGGCCGATATTCAGGATTTATATCTGGATTCGCTGCGCGAACTGGGCATCGACCCCAAAGTGCACGATATCCGCTTTGTGGAAGACGATTGGGAAAACCCCACCCTCGGCGCATGGGGCTTGGGCTGGGAAGTATGGCTCAACGGCATGGAAGTTACCCAGTTTACCTATTTCCAGCAGGTGGGCGGCATCGACTGCTCGCCCGTGTTGGGCGAAATCACCTACGGCATCGAGCGTTTGGCCATGTATCTGCAAGGCGTGGAAAACGTGTATGACTTGGTGTGGAGCCTCACGCCCGGCGGCCAAACCGTTACCTACGGCGATGTGTACCACCAAAACGAAGTGGAGCAGTCGGCCTATAACTTCGAATACAGCGATGCCCGGTGGCTGCTGGAGCAGTTTAACGGCTACGAAGCCCAAGCCAAACGTTTGCTTGAAACAGACGCAGGCCTGGCACTGCCCGCCTACGAGTTGGTGCTCAAGGCCGGCCACACGTTCAACCTGCTCGATGCGCGCGGCGCGATTTCGGTAACCGAGCGCGCCGCCTATATCGGCCGCATCCGCGCCTTAAGCCGCACTGCGGCGCAGAAATTTGTGGAAAGCCGCGAGAAGCTGGGCTTTCCGCTGCTGAAACGGCAAGCCGCTTAAAACAGGGTTTTCAGACGGCCGCAAGGCTTACAGGCCGTCTGAAAACGCCTTGCAACATTTTTCAAACGGCCCGGACTTTATGATAGAAAAACTCACCTTCGGCCTCTTCACCAAAGAAGATTCGCATAACTTTATGCGGCTGATGAAATATGTGCGCCCCTATAAAGGCCGCATCATTTGGGCTTTGGCCGCCATTTTCGGTGTGGCCGCCACCGAAAGCTATCTGGCCGCCTTTATCGCGCCTTTGGTCAATCAGGGCTTCGCACCGCCCACCGCCCCACCCGAACCCTCCACCGCCACCGGCATCATCGCCGCCCTGCAAAACTGGAGAATGCAGTTCACCTATATGATTTGGGGCACGCCCGACAAAGTGTGGGTCGTGCCGGTGTTTTTTATCGTTTTGGTGATGATACGCGGCATCTGCCGCTTCGCCAGCACTTATCTGATGACTTGGGTTTCGGTGATGGCCATCAGCCATGTGCGCCGCGACATGTTTGCCAAAATGCTGCTGCTCTCGCCGAAATTCCATCAAGAAACACCTTCCGGCCATGTGTTGATGAACATGGTTCAGATGGCCGAACAATCCATCAGCAACGCCAGCAATGTGTTTATCACCCTCACCCGCGACACGTTAATCGTTATCGGCCTGGTGTGTGTGCTGCTCTATCTCAACTGGCAGCTCAGCCTGATTGTGGCGCTGATGTTCCCGCTGCTCTCGCTGCTCTCGCGCTACTACCGCAACCGCCTCAAACACATCATCGCCTCCGCCCAGCAAAGCATCGGCACACTCAACAACGTGGTAAACGAAGTACACCAGGGGCACAGCGTGGTAAAACTCTTCGGCGGTCAAGAGCAGGCCGCCGGCCGTTTTGCCGAAGTAAACAACACCATCGTGAGGCTGGGCAAAAAAATCACCCAGGCCACCGCCGCCCGCTCGCCGTTCAGCGAATTAATCGCTTCTTTCGCCTTGTCAGTGGTGATTTTCATCGCCCTGTGGCAGAGCCAAAACGGCTACACCACCATCGGCGAATTTATGGCCTTTATCGTGGCCATGCTGCAAATGCTCGGTCCGATTAAAAACCTTGCCAACATCAGCATTCCCATGCAGACCATGTTTCTGGCTTCAGACGGCGTGTGCCAGTTTTTAGACAACGAACCCGAAAAAGACACCGGCACCCAAACCCTGCACAACGTTACCGGCCGTCTGAAATTCGAAAACATCGATGTGCGCTACCGCGCAGACGGCAAAAAAGCGCTCGACAACTTCAATCTCGACATCCGCCCCGGCGAGCGCGTGGCGCTGGTCGGCCGCTCCGGCAGCGGCAAAACCACCGTGGTCAACCTGCTGCCGCGTTTTGTGGAGCCGAGCGCAGGCGCGGTTTGGCTGGACGGTGCCAATATCGCCGACCTCACCCTGGCCAACCTGCGCGCGCAATTCGCCCTGGTGTCGCAAGACGTGTTTCTGTTTGACGACACCCTCTTGGCCAACGTGCGCTACGGCCGCCCCGAAGCAAGCGAAGAAGAAGTGCTGGCCGCGCTGAACGCCGCCAACCTGCAAGACTTGGTAAACCTCTCGCCGCACGGCCTGCACCAACCCATCGGCGCCAACGGCAACCAGCTTTCAGGCGGCCAACGCCAGCGCGTATCCATTGCCCGCGCCATCTTGAAAAACGCCCCGATACTGCTGCTTGACGAAGCCACCAGCGCGCTGGACAACGAATCCGAACGCCTCGTGCAGCAAGCCCTCGAGCGCCTGATGCACGGCCGCACCAGCATCATCGTTGCCCACCGCCTGAGCACCATCGAACAGGCCGACCGCATCATTGTGATGGACGAAGGCCGCATCATCGAGCAAGGTTCGCATCAAGAGTTAATGAAAAAAGGCGGCTATTACGCCGCATTGAGCAATATGCCCAAACAAGCCGGCAACCCTTAACACCATGCGTTTCAGACGGCCTCGGGTTTGCGGCTGCTCATTCAAACACCGGGCAGGTTTGCATCGGTATTATTCAAAGGCCGGGAATAAAAGATCTGCAGAACAGCACGATATGTTGGCCTGCGTTTTGCAACATTGGCTTTCAGCATCAGGAGAGAATCAAATGAAGCCGTTTATCAGCATAGGCATATTGGCCTACAACAACCCCGTTTCCGAAATTTCCCGCTGTTTGGAAGCGGTTTTCAGCCAAACCTACGGCGCAGAAAATTTCGAGGTGCTTATCCGCAACCAAGGCAGCAGAAAGCTCGTGGCAGAGATGGAAACCCTGGCTGCCGCCAAAGGGTGGCCGGTTAAAATTTACGAAGGCGAAAATCTTGGCTTCGGCGGCGGCCACAACCGCATTTTTGCAGAAACATCCCCCCACTCTACCGCCTATCTCTGCATGAACCCCGATGGTTTTCTGCACGATCAAGGCTTGGAAAAACTGGTTGCCTTTGCCTGCAAAACCGATTGGCACGGCTTGGTCGAAGCCATACAGGAGCCGATCATGCACCCGAAAACATTCAACCCTGCAACCGGGCTGACCGGCTGGTGTTCGGGCGCATGTGTGCTGATTCCCAATGAAATCTATAAAAAAATACATGGTTTTGACGAAGATTTCTTTTTATATTGCGAAGATGTGGATTTATCGTGGCGGGCAAAAGCGGCAGGTTTCCACTGCTACACCTGCGCCGATGCGCTGTTTTTCCACTATGCCATGGAAAGGCAGTCGAGAGAGTCGGAAATCTGGCGTGCCGCCACTTGTCTCGCACATAAATGGCGTGCCGAAAAATTTCAAAACACAGCCTTGAATATATGGATGAAATATGTGGATTTGAGCAAAAAAGATTTGTTGCAGCAGCTTGAAAAAATCCCGCAACACTCGGTTGAAGAAGTGTTGAAAGCCAATCCCGATTTCAATAACGGCTTGCATTTCGCGCAGCCTATGTGGAGCTGAACATGAATCAAACCGTTTCTGTCGTTATCCGCACCATGCCCGGGCGCGAGCATTTTTTAGATAAATGCCTGTTTATTTTATCCGGCCAGCAACATCATGATTTAGAACCCATTATTGTTTCCCAATGCAAAACCCGAACAGATTCGTTGGAAAAAACCCGGCTGCTGATTGAGAAATGGCAAAAATACTACCCCAATATCCGCTTTTTACACCATGTATCGGAAGCCGATGCACGCTCGCTCAGTTTAAACATGGGCATGGAAGCCGCTACCGGAAGATATCTGGCCTTTTTGGACGATGACGACAAAGTTTATCCCCATCATTACCAACAGCTGGTTCAGGCATTGCAAAAAAGCAAATTTGCTTGGGCTTACAGCGGCATTGTCAGGGCAGATTTCAACAAAGACGGGCAACTGATATCACGCAGCTATCCTTTCTATCAAGGAGAGTATTCGTTTCACGAACATATGAAAAACAACTTTATCCCAATTCACTCTTTTGTGTTGGATAGGGAAAGGGCCGGCGGTCTCGGCACAGTAAATGAGCAGCTGTGCAAAAATGAAGACTATGAATTTCTACTGCGCCTGGCCTTTAGGCATGAACCGCTGCGTGTTCCGGGGCACAGTGCGGAATACTGCATACGCTCAGACGGCAGCAATACGATCTTATCGGGCGGTGCCGTAACTTCACACGAAGCCATGCAGAAAAGAGAAGCATGGCATGAAGCCGACCGCCAATTGTACCGGCTAAAAGTAAAACACTTCGGCTGGTGGGTAAAAGAAATCGACACCATTGCAGTCAATCCTATTTTCAACGGCAGCCCGGCAAACAGTTTGCCGGCCTCGCAACACCTGGTCGATATTTACCGTTCCCACACTTGGAAAATCATCCGCTTCGGTAAAAAAATCAATTGGGCAATGCGCGGCAGGCCGAAAAAACGCAACATTATTCCCCCAACAGCAGGAGCAGAGGCAGAATTATTCAAAATAATATTTTCACCGGCTTGGCTGCTGTTTAGCCCCCTGTATTGTTTGGAGCAGTCGGTGAGAAAACTGTTTAGAAAACAGCGAGTGAGCTAACGGCATTTTCAGACGGCCTGCATCATAACCGGCCGCATAGGCCGAGACCAAAACATACCTTAAGGCCGTCTGAAAAACACATCCGCAAACTATAAAAACGCTTATGAACAACCCCATCGAAATCTACCAAACCCCCGATGGCCACACCCATGTGGAAGTGCGCTTCGGGCAGGAAACCGTTTGGCTGTCGCAGACGCAGATGGTGCAACTGTTCGGCAGAGACCAATCTGTGATTTCCCGCCATATCAACAATGCGGTTGACAAAGGTGAAATCAGTGAAAAAGCAATATGCAAAAAATGCATATTGCTTCTGCCGACCGGCCGGTTACCTTTTATGACCTTGAAACCATTATTTCGGCGGGCTACCGCATCAAGTCCCCGCACGGCGTTGCGTTCCGCCGTTGGGCAACCGGCCGTCTGAAAGACTATCTGCCCAAGGGCTACACGCTCAACCAAAAGCGTTTGCAGCAGAATGCCGGTGAGCTGCATCAGGCTTTGGCGCTGATTCAGAAAACCGCCGCATCGCCCGACAACCATACAAAGCGGGCGCGGGCTGGTGGATATTGTCAGCCGCTACACGCAAATGTTTTTGTGGTTGCAGCAATATGATGAAGGGCTGCTGAGCAAGCGGCTCGGCGAAAATGGCGGCACTCTGCCGACCGCAGCCGGACGCAGCATGCTGTGGCAGGTTAAAAATGCAATTGATACAGCGGGGCGAAGCCACCGAATTGTTCGCCCGCGAACGCGGCAACGGCCTGGAAGCCCTGTTGGGCAATCCGGCACAAACCGTTTTCGGCAAAGCAGCCTGTCCCGGCATGGAGGGCAAGGCCGCGCATTTATTGTATTTTGTTGTGAAAAACCACCCGTTTGCAGACAGCAACAAGCGCAGTAATGCCTTTTGATTTGCCGATTTTCTGCACCGCAACGGCAGGTTGCGGACAAACACGGCAACCCCGTGATTAACGACACCGAGCTGGCAGCTTTAACGCTGCTGGTGGCAGAATCCAACCCCAAACAAAAAGAAACTTTAATCCGCCTGATGATGCACATGCTGAATCAAGCCGTCTGAAAGCCTGTTGAAACCCTTAACCGAACAAACACAAAAAGAAAGCAACAACAATGACCCAAACCCTGTTAATCGAACTCTTAACCGAAGAGCTTCCTCCCAAAGCCCTCGATAATCTCGGCAACCACTTTGCCGCCTCCGTTGCCGAAGGGCTGGAAAAAGCGCAATTAACAGACGGCAGCGCCGGCTACACCGCCTATGCCTCACCGCGCCGCCTGGCCGTGCAGGTAGAAAACGTGAAAACCGTGCAGGCCGACCGGCTGGTGGTAAAAAAAGGCCCCGCCGCCGCCCACGCCGTGAAAGACGGCAACCCCACCCCCGCCCTGGCAGGATTCGCCCGCTCGGCCGGCGTGGAAATTGCCGACTTGAAAATCATCCATGACGGCAAACAAAATGTTTATGCCCACGAGTTTACCCAAGCGGGCAAACCTTTGGGCGAACTGCTGGAAGACATTCTCAGCCAAGCGGTGAAAAAGCTGCCGATTCCCAAAGTGATGCGCTGGGGCAGCAGCACACACACCTTCGTGCGCCCCGTGCACGGGCTGGTGGCCATGCACGGCGCAGACACCGTGCCCGTATCGGTGTTGGGGTTGCAGAGCCGCAACTTCACCCTCGGCCACCGTTTTCTTTCAGACGGCCCGATTGTGCTGGCCGATGCCGACAGCTACGCCGTGCAACTGAAAAACGAAGGCAGGGTGATGGCTTCGTTTGCCGAGCGCAAAACCGCCATTCAGACGGCCTTAACCCGGCAGGCAGTCCGCTTGAACGCCACCGTGGCCGCCGATGATGCCTTGTTGGAAGAAGTTACCGCGCTGGTGGAATGGCCGGTGGTGCTGGAAGCCGGTTTTGAAGAACATTTTCTCGCCGTGCCGCAGGAATGCCTGATTCTCACCATGCAGCAAAACCAGAAATATTTTCCGCTGCTGGATAAAAATGGCAGACTAATCAACCGCTTTCTGCTGGTTTCCAACCTGCAGGCCGAAGACCCTTCGCATATCGTTCGCGGCAACGAGCGCGTGTTGCGCGCGCGGCTGGCCGATGCCGAGTTTTTCTACAGGCAAGACCAAAAAACCACGCTCGAAAGCCGTTTGCCGAAATTGTCGCAAGTGGTGTACCACAACAAACTGGGCAGCCAGGCCGAACGCATCGAACGGCTCGCCGCCGTCAGCCGCCATATTGCCGCCGCCCTGGGCGCCGATGTCGATGCCGCCGAGCGCGCCACCTGCCTATCCAAAGCCGATTTGGTCACCGAAATGGTGGGCGAGTTTCCCGAACTGCAAGGCACAATGGGCAAATACTACGCCCTTTCGGACGGCGAAACCGAAGAAACCGCCAACGCCATCGAGCAGCATTACCGGCCACGCTTTGCCGGCGACCAACTGCCGGAAGGCAAAATTGCCACCGCCGCCGCGCTGGCCGACAAGCTGGAAACGCTGGTCGGCATTTGGGGCATCGGCCTGATTCCCACCGGCGATAAAGACCCCTACGCGCTGCGCCGCTCCGCCCTGGGCATTCTGCGTATGCTGATGAACAGCGATTTGAGCATCAGCGATGTGCTGCAAGCCGCTTATGCCGCCTTCCCCGCCGGCAGGCTGGCCGGTAACACGCTCGCCGAAGTGGCCGAATTTATGCAGGCGCGGCTGGCGGTGCTGCTGCAAAACGACTATCCGCAAGACGTGGCGGCCGCTGTGCTGGCCAAGCAACCCGACCGCCTCAACGATCTTCCCGCCAAACTGCAAGCGGTGGAAGCATTTAAAAAACTGCCCGAAGCCGCCGCGCTCACCGCTGCCAACAAGCGTGTGCAAAACCTGCTGAAAAAAGCCGATGCCCAACCGGGTGCAGTAAACGAAAGCTTGTTGCAGCAGGCCGAAGAGCAGGCCTTGTTTGCCGCTTCGCAAGCCTTGCAGCCGAAAATCGATGCCGCGCTGGCCGCGCAGGATTTTCAGACGGCCTTAACCGGGTTGGCCGCCATCAAACCGCAGGTCGATGCCTTTTTCGACAGCGTGATGGTGATGGCCGATGATGCCGCCGTGAAACAAAACCGCCTCAACCTGCTCAACCAGCTGGCCTCTCAAATGAACGCGGTGGCCGATATCGCGCTGTTGGGCGGCTGATACACTCCTGCCGGCACAAGGCCGTCTGAACCCTAAAACCGGGCGGTTTGACCAAACGGTTTTCAAGGGCGCAATCCTGTATTGCGCAGGATTGCGCCCTTTTCCATTCACGTCTTGCCCCGTTATCACGCCTTTGCCGTTATCACGGGTCTGAACCGAACGGCAAACCTGCCCCGGCCGCCCGAAACGCCCTGTTTCCCAACCCCGCCGTACCGCGCGGTATCCAAAAAATATGTATCTCACCGTTTCAACATTTTCAGACGGCCGAAGCCCTTTATAAAACACTTTGAGGCCGTCTGAAAGGCTTCAACGCCATCATCACCATCCTTTCCGTATTCCCGCGCCGGCAGCAATAACGGCAGCAAGCCTTGTGTTCCTTTGGTGTTCCTTTGGTGTTCCTTTGGTGTTTTTGAATGTTGCCCAACCACGGCTTGAGAAAATGCGGGGGCTTTCCCTGCATCGGCCATACTTGTCGCGAGGCACGCTTTTCATTGGTGCAGAGTCTTTTCCAACGCCGTGGATTGCCGCCGCGTTCGCTTAAGCCGTCTGAAACGCCTGCCCGACCGTATTCCCGCTCAGGCAGCAACGGCGGTGTTGCGGTCGAGGGGGGGGATTTTCCGGCTTAATCTGAAGCAAAGCGGCCGCCGCGCACGCATAAAGGCCGTCTGAACAGCGTTTCAGACGGCCTTTCATACCAACGGAAAATTCAAACAGGCTATTCTTTCACCCGAGTTGCCATCAGCGTGTGCAGCCTGCGGTTGTCGGCGCGGGCAACGGTAAACTGCAGGGAGCCTATCACCACTTTTTCGCCGCGCACAGGCAGGTGGCCGATTTCCTGAATCACCAGCCCGCCGATGGTGTCGGCTTCTTCGCTGCTGTAGGCAGTGCCGAAATATTCATTGATGTCTTCGATTTCGGTAACGGCGTTGATGCGGAAGCGTTCGGCAGAAACGGGGAAGATATTGTCGGCACTTTCATCGTCATCAAATTCGTCTTCGATGTCGCCGATAATCTGTTCGATGATGTCTTCAAGCGTTACCAGGCCGGAAATGCCGCCGTATTCGTCCACCACCACCGCCATATGGTTGCGCTGCTCGCGAAACTCCCTCAACAGGGTGTTGAGCGGTTTGCTTTCGGGCACAAACACAGGGGGGCGCAAGATGCTTTGCAGGTTGAACTGCTCGGGATTCAAGGCATATTTCAGCAGATCTTTGGCGTGCAGAATGCCCAATACGTTGTCTTTGTCTTCGCCGATAACGGGAAAGCGCGAATGGGCGGTTTCGATAATGTAGGCGATGATGCGCTCCATGCTTTCGCCGGCCTTAATCACATCCATGCGGCTGCGGGTAATCATGGCATCGCGCACTTCGAGCTCGGAAAAATCCAGCATTTTTTCAAGGTGTTGCAGGGTTTCGCTGTCAAACACCTGCTGCTCGTGCGCCTGGCGAAGCAGGCTGACGACGTCTTCGGCGGAATCGGGGGCATCGCCCGAAATGCGGGAGATGATGCGTTCGAAAAAAGAAGGCTTCGACTGGCTGTCGTCCATTTTAGTGTTCAATCCTAATCAAACATACGGGTTGGGATATCCTAACTGATTCAGCAGGCGGGTTTCAAGTGTTTCCATGATTTCGGCTTCGGCTTCGTCAATGTGGTCGTAGCCCATCAGGTGCAGCGTGCCGTGCAGGGTGAGGTGGGCGAAATGCTGTCCGGGCGTTTTGCCTTGTTCCGCGGCCTCTTTCAGCACCACTTGTGGGCAAATCACCAAATCGCCGTAAAGGCCGTCTGAAAGCTGTTCGGGAAAGATTTCGCCTTCGTTGAAGGCAAAGCTCAACACATTGGTGGCGTAGTCTTTGCCGCGGTAGTCGCGGTTGTAGGTGCGGGCGGCTTCTTTGTCGAGCAGGATCAGGCCGATTTCGGCGCGGCGGAAGCGGTGTTTCAGCGCGTGCCAGATCCAGCGGTAGAAATCGTGTTCGGCCGGTAGGGCGGCGATGCCGCTTTGGTTGCTGAAATGCAGTGAGAAGCGCTGCCGCTGCAATTTGAGAAAAGGATATTTTTTGGCGCGTTTCATGATGGTTGATAAAAAAATCGGCAATAATTATTTGGTATTTTAATTTTTTTTGAAACTTTGAACACTTGGATTTGTCCTTATGTTAAGTATGATTTAACTGGGTAAATCATATGAAATATAAAATGTTATGTATTTTTCATGATATTTTTGTTTTTGAAATAAATTTCACTTTAGATAAAGGATTCATAGTTATGAAAGAATTAAATATTTTTGATATGAAAAAATTTCAGGCGGTTATATTTATCGCATGAGACCGGTAAGCTCTAATGTAGAAGACAGAAGAGGATTGGGAAGAGGTTTGTTTTGGGGAATTGGGGCCGGTTGGTGAGATCTGTCCTGATTTATCAATAATTATAGCACATCCCTCTACATCCATAGGGCAATAAGTCTCATAGCGGAGTAAGAGAATTTGCTGCAAATGATAACTTCAAGGTTTAGCCCGCCGAAAATCAAATAAACCGATTTATTGATTTGCGGCGGGATATTTTTTATAAATCACTAACAACAATTGAACATGAAAAAATTTCTTTATTCTGTGCTGATTTTCTTGTCTGCCTGTAGTGGGTACGATCAAACAGAAGCTGAGGAAGGCAGCAAGCCAACAGTAAGGCAACAAACAAATGCCGCAACCGCTTCTTCGTCTGCGACGGCTGTAACGCCGTACCAAGCAGCAAGCAACAGCGATAACGCAGTAAAAATGACGGGAACAGTTCATTTTTCATTCGAGCAGGCAGAATTTGTTACTTCCGAAAAAACTTATTTTATTATCAGCGGTTACAGTTTGATTAAGAATGTGGAGACTAAACGCGAACATTCGGGTGCGTATAACGTTACCCTGAACGATGTGTGCATCAACGGCCGCATCCTCACCAAAGCCCAAAACAACGGCAACGGTTTCGGGCCGTTGGGGCGCTACAATCAGGCGGTGGCGGTGGAGAGTTTGTGTTAGACTTATGCGCCCCGTTTCACCCGTTTTTCAAAGCAAACCATGACCCCGAAAAAACTCGTTATCGCCAGCCGCGAAAGTGTGCTGGCCATGTGGCAGGCCGAGCATATCCAAGGCCGTCTGAAACAGCTTTATCCCGATTGCGAAGTGGAAATTCTCGGCATGACCACGCGCGGCGACCAGATTCTCGATAAAACCCTGTCGAAAATCGGCGGCAAAGGGCTGTTTATCAAAGAGTTGGAGCAGGCTCTGCAAGACGGCCGCGCCGATTTGGCCGTGCATTCGATTAAAGACGTGCCGATGGAGCTGCCGCCCGGTTTTGCGCTGGCGGCCATCGGCGAGCGCGCCAACCCGTTTGATGCGTTTGTTTCCAACCGCTTCGGGCGATTGGAAGACCTGCCCGCGGGTGCGGTTGTCGGCACATCGAGCCTGCGCCGCGAAGCGCAACTGCGCGCCCGTTTTCCGCATTTAACCGTCAAACCCCTGCGCGGCAACGTGCAAACCCGTTTGGCCAAGCTGGATAACGGCGAATACGATGCCGTTATCCTTGCCGCCGCCGGCTTGCAGCGCTTGGGGTTAAACGAACGCATCCGCCTGATTCTGCCGCCTTCCGAAAGCCTGCCCGCTGCCGGCCAGGGCGCATTGGGCATAGAAATTGCCGCACACCGCCGCGACCTGCTCGAAGTGCTCCGCCCGCTCAACCACCCCGTTACCCACGCCTGCGTTACTGCCGAGCGCGCACTCGCCCGCGCGTTGGACGGCAGCTGCCAAGTGCCGCTTGCCGCCTACTGCACCGAAGCAGACGGCCTGCTGAGCCTGCGCGCGCTGGTCGGCCACCCCAACGGCTCGGTGATTTTGCAGGCCGAAGCCGAAGCACCTGCGGCCTATGCCGATGCCCTCGGCCGCGCCGTTGCCAAAAAACTGGCCGACGATGGCGCGGCAGAACTGATTCGCGCTGTTTTGGCAGAACAGCATCAGGCGCAATAAGCCACAGATTCAGGCCGTCTGAACAATGCAGGACGGTTCGGCCCGGCCGCACCCGCACAACGGCAGTTCCGACAGCCAAAATGCTTTTATCTGCGGGAACGGCGGGCAGTTCAACCGGGGCGGATAACGGCTCAAGCCGTCTGAAAAATGAGGGTTGTTCGGCCTGACTGCATACCCGTGCAGCGGCGGCTGCGCCGATTAGCTGAAAAAACAGGCCGCCGGCCGCATGTTTTCAGACGGCCTGCCTCAGGCGGCGAACTGCCGCACAAGCCTACGCAGCGTCCGCACACCACCCCAAACAGGAAAACACCATGACAACCGAAGCAGTATTATTTGATTTGGACGGCACGCTTGCCGACACCGCGCTCGATTTGGGCGGCGCACTCAACACCCTGCTGCGCCGGCGCGGCCTGCCCGAAAAAAGCATGGCCGAAATCCGCCCCGTTGCCGGCCACGGTGCCGGTGGCCTGATTCTGATGGGGGCAGGCATCAGCAAAACCCACCCCGAACACGGCTTCTGGCGGCAGGAATACCTGGCCGAATACGAACGCTGCTTCGACAAAGAAACCGTTTTATTCAAAGGAATCAACGAGTTGATTAGCAAACTCAACGAGCGCGACATCCGTTGGGGCATCATCACCAACAAACCGCACACCTTCACCTGCCGCCTTGTGCCCAAGCTCGGTTTCACCGTTGCGCCCGCCGTGGTAGTGAGCGGCGACACCTGTGCCGAAGCCAAACCCAGCACGCTGCCCATGTTGTATGCCTGCCAACAAATCGGCGTGAATCCCGGCAACTGCATCTATGTGGGCGATGCCGAGCGCGATATGCAGGCAGGCCGAAACGCCGGCATGAAAACCGTGTTGGCCAACTGGGGCTATATCGCCGCCGATGACGACACCGCTCTGTGGCCGTATGATATGACCATCGACAAGCCTTTAGATTTGCTGAAATATATCTGACAAAAAGCGAATATTCCGTATGCCCGCCATGTGTTTCGGAGCTGCCCTGAATCATTCAGAGCAGCTTTTTTTGTTTGCGGGCGGCATCCTTGACGGCTTTTTCGGCGCAAACCGGCATGGCGAAGCCACTTTATTTCCGTTACGGCGTTGCTGCGCCACAGCTCAAAAAACAGTTTGGCCGGCCCAAGCGGCAAACCCGTTTCCTGCTGTCTCCGTATTCTCCGGCTTGCTGCCCTGTGCCGAAAAAACGGTTGAAGGCCGTCTGAAAAACTGCACAACGCTGTTTTCAGACGGCCTAAAAACTTTTCAAAATTCAAAAAAACATCATAAGAAATTTATTTGCCGCCATTCCCGTTCAGGCAGGAGTGGCGGCATTCGGCATTCAAGTATTTGTTGAGTCAATCCTTCGATATTTTTATCGGATTCCCGCCTGTGCAGGAATCATGTTTCAGCCCTTAAACCTTTCAGACGGCCTAAGGTGTTTTTGCAGAACCTCGGCCTTCGCCAATACGCACTTTCCCGCAGCCCGAAGCCCGCCGCTGCCGACCGCGAAAGAGCGTGTTTCAGCGCAGCTCGCGGATGTCGCGCCAGCCATCGTTGGTTTTTACCATAGTGGCCGCCAAATTTCGCGTAGTGTCGGGGTGTTTCCAGCCACTGCCGCCTTCGCGCATAAACCGCTCGGCCCATTTGGCAGTTTCCAGCCGCGCTTCATAAGACACTTTCGACACAGTTACACCATCGGCAGGCGTCGGCTCGGTGAACCAATTCACCTTCACCACTTTCAGCGCGCCGATGCAGAAGTGTACGCCGTCCGGGCCGGGGCGCGCCTGCGCCCTGCCCTTGTCGGTCAATTCATAAACCTGCACTTTAATCTCACGGCCGTTTTCGGGAGAAGGCACGGTTTCGGCCCGCCCCTGTTTATAAAAGCCCTCTTTATCGAGCAGGCGCATCTGCCTGAAGGCCGATTCATTGATTTTACGGCCTTCCGAATCGCGTTCGGCAATTTTCACCAGCGGTTCGCCCACTGCGGCCGCACCCGTTAAAATGCCGTTTTCCACATTCAAAACCAAAGGCATACACATACCTTGCGCCGCCGAATACCGGTTGATGGCTTTTTCAAAGGTTGCCTTGTCGGGCTGCGGTTCCGAACAAGCGGCCAACAACAGCACGGCAGAAGCGGCAAAAGCGGTTTTATACATAGCGTGGCTCCTATTGATTATCCGGTTCGAAAAGCATAGCCTGTTTTCTGCCGCATGACAAACCCCCGCAGTGGTTTTACAATCAGGCCGTCTGAACACTCTTTAAGGAAAACCCATGACTATAGTTTACGGCATCCCCAATTGCGACACCGTGAAAAAAGCCCGCGCATGGCTGGCCGGAAACGGTGTGGACTATGAATTTTCCGACTTCAAAAAAACACCGCCCGATGCAGCACTGATAGAAAGCTGGCTGCGGGATATCCCGCTTGCAACCCTGCTGAACAAGCGCGGCACCACCTGGCGCAAACTCAGCACCGCCGAGCAGGCAGAAGCAGACTCACCAGAGGGTGCCGTGCGGCTGATGACGGCCCACCCCAGCATCATCAAAAGGCCCGTTCTCTGCCATAACGGACGCTGTTATGCAGGGTTTCAAACGACCGAATATGAGCAAGTGTTCCGCTGAAACAGCAGACCCGGAACGGTTTTCCGAATACCCCAACACCAAACAATGCAGCATTGCCCCACCCCGGCCGGCCCAAAATAAAAAGCAGTTTGGCAAACCACCGAAGCTGCAATAGAATCAGTTTCTCTGAAATATAGTGAACCTGCTTTATTTCCGTTATAGAATAGAATACTAAGCTTTAGTTCAAGAAGAATTGCTTTGCAAACCGCTGAACGACTCCGTGTGGTTTATGATAAATAACCGATAAAGGCTGTCTGAAAATATTGGGGCTGAGGCAAATTGAGCTCCCCAAATATTTTAGACGAACAGACTGCCAACATATCAGCCGGAGCCCTGCCATCTGAACAACGTTTAAAACCGATTGCTGCCCATTTCATTGCTATCGGTGCTGTCTGCAACCTATTGTCTTTCAGCGAAAATAAAGCAGATTCACTATAATTCAATTCTGCCTGAAAGCTGCAAGGGGCGAAATCTTGGAGGCAACGGCAGAAGCCTTTGCAAAAGGTGCAAAACACCACCCAAACGGCAAATAAACCTTTGAAATGATTTTTTAGGTTATCAAGATTTTGAGTTTACAAAGGTTTCAGGCCACCTGAAAGCCAATCTGCGCTCTCCTTCCGCCCGACAAACTTGTCGTAAGCGGTCAAGCGCGGTACCATCACCCGTTATTCTCCGACAAAGGCCGCCCCGGCTGCGGGCTGCCAACGGACTTTACACTCATCTGACTGATTTTATTGGACTTGAAAGTAAAACAATGATTAACGATATTCAAAAAACAGCCGACTCCAAAATGCAGCGTTCGCTTGAAGTTTTGCGCGAAAATCTAACCAAAGTGCGCACCGGCCGCGCCCACACCGGCCTGCTCGACCAGGTGGAGGTGGAATATTACGGCAGCCCCGTGCCGGTGAGCCAGGTGGCCAACGTTACCCTGCTCGATGCGCGCACTATCGGCGTAAAAGTTTATGAAAGCAATATGGCCGCTGCGGTGGAAAAAGCCATCCGCGATTCCAATTTGGGGTTGAACCCCGCTGCCATGGGCGATGTTATCCGCGTGCCCATGCCCATGCTCACCGAAGAGCGCCGTAAAGACCTGATCAAAGTGGTGCGCGCCGAAGCCGAAGAAGGCCGCGTAGCCATCCGCAACGTGCGCCGCGATGCCAACAACGATTTCAAACGCCTGCTCAAAGACAAAGAAATTTCCGAAGACGACGCCCGCCGCGGCGAAGAGCAGATTCAGAAGCTCACCGACAAATATATCGCCGAAGTCGATAAAATGCTGGCGGCTAAAGAAGAAGACTTGATGGCGATTTAACCCGAAGGCCGTCTGAAAACCACCGGCATTCTTTAGCGTTTTTGTTTTTCAGACGGCCTTGCCCGCCTCGATTCTTCCGTAAGGAATGCACATATGAAAAGCAGCACGCAAACGGTTTTGGAGCACACCCGCATCCCGCGCCATATCGCCGTGATTATGGACGGCAACGGCCGCTGGGCGAAAAAACGCTTACTGCCCCGCGTGATGGGGCACAAACGCGGTCTTAATGCGTTGGAAAACATGGTGAAGCGGTGTGCAGAATCGGGCGTGCAATATCTCACCGTGTTTGCGTTTTCCACCGAAAACTGGCGCCGCCCCGAAGACGAAGTGTCGTTTCTGATGGGGCTGTTTCTGCAGACACTGCAAAAACAGGGGCAGCGCCTGCACGAAAACAATATGCGCGTGAAAATTATCGGCAACCGCAGCCGCTTCAGCAAAGCCATACAGCAGGGAATCGCGGCAGCCGAAACCTTAACTGCAGGCAACACCGGGCTCACCCTCACCGTGGCAGCCGACTACGGCGGCCGCTGGGATATTCTGCAGGCGGTAAACAAGCTGATAAGCGGGGGGGCGGCCGAAGCAACCGAAGCAGACTTGGCCCGACACCTGATGCTCTCTGAAGCGCCCGAGCCGGATCTGTTTATCCGCACCGGCGGCGAAACCCGCATCAGCAATTTTCTGCTGTGGCAGATGGCCTATGCCGAGCTGTATTTTACCGACACCCTGTGGCCGGATTTCGATGATGCCGCGCTCGATGCCGCCATACGCTCCTTCCAAACCCGCGAAAGGCGTTTCGGCCGCACCAGCGAGCAGCTTCCCCCCGAACAACAACGGAGCGAATAATGCTGAAACAACGTGTGATCACGGCTTTGATCCTGCTGCCCTTGATGCTGGGCATGCTGTTTTGGGCTTCAGACGGCCTGTGGGCGGCTTTCAGCGGCCTGATTGCCCTGCTGGCGCTGTGGGAATACGCCCGCATGAGCGGCATGGCAAAAGCGCAAAACCACCACTATCTCGCCGCTGCCTCCGTGTTCGGCACCACAGCCTATGCCGGCGGCTGGCAGCTTCCCGTGATTTCGTGGCTGGCGGTGCTGGCATTCTGGCTGCTGCTGGTGCCGCTGTGGCTGTATAAAAAATGGCCGCTTAAAGCCGATTGGAAAGCCTACGCCGCCGGCCTGATGCTGATGCTGCCTTTTTGGTTTGCGCTGGTATCGCTGCGGCCGGATGCCGAATCCGCCCTGTCGCTGCTGGCCGTGATGGGCTTGGTGTGGGTGGCCGATATCGCTGCTTATTTTTTCGGCAAGGCCTTCGGCAAACACAAGCTCGCCCCCGCCGTCAGCCCCGGCAAAAGCTGGGAAGGCGCGCTCGGCGGCGCATTGTGCGCGGCCGTTTATATGATTTGTGTGAACAGCGCCGGCTGGCTGGCTTTTGATGTTTCATGGTTCGGCGCCGTGCTCACCGGCTGGCTGCTGACCGCCGTGAGCATAATCGGCGACCTGCTCGAAAGCTGGTTCAAACGCTCGGCGGGCATCAAAGACAGCAGCAGCCTGCTGCCCGGCCACGGCGGCGTGTTTGACCGCATAGACAGCCTGATTGCCGTGTTGGGCGTGTATGCCGCCATGATGGCCGTGTTCGGCTGAACAGGATACAGCAAACCCTTTCATTTCCGTTGTACCCCCGACTGCGGGCACGGCCGGGCAAGCCGACCAAGCGGCAGCAAAACCAGCTCCTATTGCCTGCTGCCTGCCGCCCGGCACCGGAAATGAAAAATCCACTCAACGGCTCTGCCCTGCTGCGGCTTGCGCCCGCTATACTGCCTCCGTGCTGTTTGCGACCCGACACGCAACGCGCAAACCCGCCGCCGGGCCGCCTGAAAATCGGGCGGCCGGTTGCAATCCGTTATTTTGATATTTTGAACGGTTTAGGCCGTCTGAAACCAACACAGGGCGGGGTGCACCGCGTGTTCAGACGGCCAGCCCAAACGAACCCAACCATGACACAACAAGTTTTAACCATTTTGGGCAGCACCGGCAGCATAGGCGAAAGCACGCTTGATGTGGTGTCGCGCCACCCTGAAAAATTCCGCATTTTCGCACTGGCCGGGCACAAACAGGTGCACAAGCTGGCCGCGCAGTGCCAACGTTTCAACCCGCAGTTTGCCGTGGCGGCCGATGCCCAACACGCCGCCCTGCTGGAGCAGTTGCTGAAATCCGCCCGCTGCCGCACCAAAGTGCTCTACGGCGCGCAGGCTCTGATCGATGTGGCCGGTGCGGGCGAAGTTACCGGCGTGATGGCCGCCATCGTGGGCGCGGCAGGGCTGCCTTCTGCGCTGGCAGCCGCAGCCGGGGGCAAAACCATTTATCTGGCCAACAAAGAAACGCTGGTGGTTTCGGGCGCGCTGTTTATGGAAACCGCCCGTGCCGGCGGTGCGAAAATCCTGCCGGTAGACAGCGAACACAACGCCATTTACCAAGTGTTGCCGCAGAATTATTCAGGCCGTCTGAACGCACACGGCATCGAATCGATTATCCTCACCGCCTCGGGCGGGCCGTTTCTCGATACCGATTTGGCCGCATTCGACCGCATCACCCCCGCGCAGGCGGTGAAACACCCCAATTGGGTGATGGGGCAGAAAATTTCGGTGGATTCTGCCACCATGATGAACAAAGGGCTGGAGCTGATTGAGGCGCATTGGCTGTTTCACTGCCCGCCCGAAAAACTCGAAGTGGTGGTACACCCGCAAAGCGTGGTTCACAGCATGGTGCGCTACCGCGACGGCTCGGTGCTGGCGCAGATGGGCAACCCCGATATGCGCACGCCGATAGCCTATTGCCTGGGCCTGCCCGAACGCATCGAATCGGGCGCAGGCGCGCTGGATTTTGCCACCTTGTCGGCCTTAACTTTCTGCCAACCCGATTTGGCCCGCTACCCCTGCCTGAAGCTGGCTTACGATGCCCTGCACGCAGGCGGCGGCGCGCCGTGCGTGTTGAACGCCGCCAACGAAGAAGCCGTAGCCGCCTTTCTGGCAGGCAGAATCCGTTTTACCGACATCGCCCGCACCGTGGCATATTGTTTGGAACAAGGCTTTTCAGACGGCCTCAACGATATAGAGAGCCTGCTGGCACAAGATGCGCAAACGCGCGCCCAAGCGCAGGATTTTATCGGCAGATTGAAACAAGCCGTCTGAAATTATCTGCAGAGGCAAACCATGACCACACTCAAAATATTGGCTTCTATCCTCATGCCGGCAATGCTTGCCGCCTGCACAGCAACAACCGCAGACACACCGGATCCTGCCGGCACCGAAAGCAGCAAAAGCCCTCGGAGCTTCCGTATCATCGAAGACTTTTCAGATGCCGAAGTGTATGGTTCGGGCAAATACCGCTACCGTTTCCAAATGGAACATTTTTACGGCGCCCATATGGGGGATACCGCTTATGCGCTTTCCCACCGCAGCGAAACACTGCCTTTCGTTAAAAAGGAGAAAAATGTATTTCAAGGCATCACCGATTCAGAAGGGCGCACGGCGGTTTTCGCTTTCGACCACCCAATGCCGGCAGAGGGCTGGGTATTGAGACCGCGCGCGGGAGCAGGCCCGTTTGGCGAGCAGTTCGTTATTAGAGACAGCCACGGCCTGCCGCTGCCCGGCGCAGATTATGCACTGCTGATTTGCAACAACCCCCCGGATATTTACAGAGGCTACAGCGATGCCGAAGGTATGACCGCTTATTAAGCTCTATGAAGTGGGAGATGAGCCGAAAACCAAACGGGCCGTGCGCGAGGCGTGCCGGAAATAAACGGAATCTGCCTGCAGATATTCAGACGGCCGGCCGTCTGAAAACATAAACACCACCATCAACAGGGAGTTTCTCTTGCAAACACTGCTTGCTTTTATCGTTGCCATTCTGATTTTGGTCAGCCTGCACGAGTTCGGCCACTATATCGTGGCGCGCTTGTGCGGCGTGAAAGTGCTGCGCTTTTCGGTCGGCTTCGGCAAACCTTTTTTAAAGAAAAAGCGTGGCGACACCGAATGGTGCATCGCACCGATACCGCTGGGCGGCTATGTGAAAATGGTCGATACCCGCGAAGGCGGTGTGGCCGAAGCCGACCTGCCCTATGCTTTCGACAAACAACACCCCACCAAACGCATCGCCATCGTAGCGGCCGGCCCGCTCACCAATCTGCTGCTGGCAGTATTGTTGTTCGGGCTGAGTTTTTCGATGGGCATCACCGAGTTGCGCCCGTATGTGGGCACAGTGGAGCCGGCCAGCATCGCCGCCCGCGCGGGCTTCGTTCCGGGTGACAAGATTGTGTCGGTTAATGGCGTGGCGGTGAACGATTGGTCGGCCGCCCGCAACGAAATCGTGCTCAATCTCGAATCGGCCGAAGTGAATGTGGCAGTGGAAACCCAAAACGGTCGAAACGCCGTGCGCACCATCAACATTGCCGGCACCGCAGATGCCGGGCAGGTGGTCAAACAGCAGGGGCATATCGGCCTCTTGCCGTTTAAAATCACCAACACACTGGCCGAAGTGCTGCCGGGCAGCCCGGCCGCCGCCGCAGGGCTGAAAAAAGGCGACACGCTGGTGGCTGCCGAGGGTAAACGGCTGCATTACTGGTCGGACTGGTCGGCGCTGTTCCGCCAAAACCCCGGCAAAAGCCTGACCATACAATATCTGCGCAACGGCCAAACATTTGAAACCCGCCTGCGCCCCAACTCGGAAGAATTGGCCGACCACACCTTAATCGGCAAAGCAGGCGTTGCGCCGCAAAGCGATGAAGCATGGACAGAAAAAATCCGCCGCCAATACACCCCCACGGTAGCACAAGCCTTTGGGATGGGCTGGCAGAAAACTGCGGATTATTCGGCAATGATGGTGAAATTCTTCGGTAAATTATTGACCGGACAAGCATCTTTGAGCCATATTTCCGGCCCGATAACCATTGCCGATGTAGCGGGCAAAACCGCTTCATACGGCCTGCAAAGTTATGTCGAATTTCTCGCGCTGGTCAGTATCAGCTTAGGAATCATGAATTTATTGCCCATTCCGGTTTTGGACGGCGGGCATTTAGTGTATTATGCCGCCGAATGGATACGCGGAAAACCGCTGAGCGGGCGCATACAGGCCGCCGGCCTGCGCTTCGGTCTTGCCCTCATGCTGATGCTGATGATGGTGGCTTTCTTTAACGATATAACCCGTTTGTTTGGATAATGTTATGAAATTGAAACAGATTGCTGCAACCTTGATGTTGATAGGCTTCTCGCCGCTGGCTATGGCCGACTTTACCATTCAGGATATTCGTGTAGAAGGCCTGCAACGCACCGAACCGAGCACGGTATTCAACTATCTGCCCGTGAAAATCGGCGATAACTTCACCGATGCAAAAGGTGAAGAAATCATCAAAAATCTCTATGCCACGGGCTTTTTTGACGATGTGCGCGTAGAAACCTCAGGCAGTCAGGTGCTGCTCACCGTAGTGGAGCGCCCGACCATCAGCAGCGTCAATATCACCGGCGCAAAAATGCTGCAAAACGAAGCCATCAAGAAAAACTTCGATGCCTTCGGTTTGGCTCAATCGCAACCTTTCAACCAAGCCAAGCTCAACGAAGCACTGGCCGGTTTGAAACAGGAATACATCACCCGCGGCAAGCAGTCGGTGCAAATCACTCCTACCGTCAGCAAACTGGCGCGCAACCGCGTGGCCATCGATGTGAAAATCGATGAGGGTGCCACCACAAAAATTACCGATATCGAATTTGAAGGCAACGAACAATATTCCGACCGCAAACTGCGCCGCCAAATGTCGCTGAGCGAAACCGGCGCCATGAGCTGGCTCACCCGCAACAACCGTTTCAACGAGCAGAAATTTGCTCAAGATATGGAAAAAGTAACCGATTTCTACCAAAACAACGGTTATTTTGAAGCCCGCGTCATCGACACCTATATCCAAACCAACGAAGACAAAACCCGCCAAACCATTCATGTGAAGGTGCATGAAGGCCCGCGTTACCGTTGGGGTAAAGTGCAGATTGAAGGCGACACCCGCGAAGTGCCGAAAGAAAATCTGTATAAAATGCTGAAAATGAAAGAGGGAAAACGCTACGAGCGGCAGAAGATGGTTGAGAGCCTGCAGGCGATGCAGACGGCCATGGGCAGCGCAGGCTATGCTTTCAGCGAAATCAATGTGCAGCCTGTGCCCAATCCCGAAACCGGCGTAGTGGATTTCGTGCTTGCAGTGGATCCCGGCCGCAAAGTTTATGTGAACGAAATCAATATTTCCGGCAACAACAAAACCCGCGATGAAGTAGTGCGCCGCGAACTGCGCCAGATGGAAGCCGCACCCTATGACGTTTCCAAGCTGCAGCGCTCCAAAGAGCGCGTGGAGCTGTTGGGTTATTTCGATGATGTGCAGTTTGAAGCCAAGCCCGTAGAAGGCACGCCCGATCAAGTGGATTTGGATATGTCGGTTAAAGAACGCTCCACCGGCTCGCTTGATTTGAGTGCGGGCTGGGTGCAGGATACCGGTTTGGTATTGTCGGCAGGCGTAGCTCAAGACAACCTGTTCGGCACAGGAAAATCCGTTTCAGCGCGCGTATCGCGCAGTAAAACCACTCAAAGTGCCTCACTGTCGTTTACAGAACCGTATTTCACGCCCGATGGCGTAAGCATGGGCTACGATCTTTATGGCCGGGTTTACGACCCGCGCGAGTCTTCTTCCAGTGCCCAGCAATATAAAACCACGACTCTCGGCACCGGCGTGCGCATGGGCATTCCGGTTACCGAATACGACCGGATCAATCTCGGCTTAGGGGCAGAGCATTTAACGGTAAATACGTATGACGGCGCGCCCAAACGCTATCGCGACTTCATCAACGAACACGGCGAAGGCACCAACGGTATCGGCAAATTCAAAGGCTGGATCTACAAAGGCAATATCGGCTGGGGCCGAAACAAAACCGACAATGCCTTGTGGCCCACGCGGGGCTATCTCACCAACGTAAACGGCGAAATCGGCCTGCCCGGCAGCGATTTGCAATATTACACCCTAACCCACAACCAAACCTGGTTTTTCCCGCTCAATAAAAACCTCACACTGATGCTCGGCGGCGAAGTGGGCTACGGCAACGGTTACGGCAAAACCAAAGAAATGCCGTTTTTTGAAAACTTCTACGGCGGCGGTTTGGGTTCGGTTCGCGGCTTTGAAAGCGGCACACTCGGCCCGAAAGTGTATGACCGCTACGGCGACATGATCAGCTACGGCGGCAATAAAAAAGCCAATGTCAGCGCCGAATTGCTGTTTCCGATGCCCGGCATCAAAGATTCCCGCACCGTGCGCTTGAGCCTGTTTGCCGATGCAGGCAGCGTGTGGGACGGCAAAACCTATAACGATAGCAGCAGCGATGCCTATTACACCAACGGTGCCACCCAAAACGTTTACGGTGCGGGTGCCGCCCATAAATCCACCTTTAAAGAAGAGCTGCGTTATTCCGCCGGCGCGGCACTGACTTGGCTGTCGCCCCTGGGTCCGATGAAATTCAGCTATGCTTATCCGATTAAGAAAAAACAGGGCGACGAAATCCAACGCTTCCAGTTCCAACTGGGCACCACATTCTAAGCCTGAAGCATGAAACACCCCGGCCGCCGGGTGGTGCCTTTTCAGCTTCAAGCGATGGGCAAAAAGGACTTTATTATGAACCGGAATCCACATTGGGCATACTGGTGTGCCGCTGCCGTATTAGGCTTCGGTCTGATGGGCAGCGCGGCCGCCGAAGGCGTGCAGAAACTCGGCTTTATCAATGCCGAACGGCTGTATCAAGAATCAAAACAGGCTCAGGGAATTCAAAAAACGCTGGAAAAAGAATTCAGCGGCAAACATAAAACCCTGCAAAAAATCCAACAGGAAGGCGCGGCTTTGGAGAAAAAACTTGCTTCAGACAGACTCACCGAAGCCGAGCGCGAGAAAACCGCGCGCCAGCTCGGCGAATTGGTGCAGAAATTCCGCCTGCAGCAAGAAAAATTAGCCGAAGAATACAACCTGCGCCGCAACGAAGAATTTGCCGCCTTGCAGCAAAACGCCAACCGCGTGATTATCGATTTGGCCAAAAAAGAAGGTTACGACCTGATTTTGAAAGATGTTATCTATGTGAACAGCAAATACGACATCACCGACCGCGTTATCAAAGCCATGAACGCCCGTTAATGCTTTCAGACGGCCGAAACCCCGCCACGCCCGAATGCAGATACGGCTCAGGCAACCCAACCCGGCCGCCGGCATCAATATATACAGCAGCCTCTTTTCAAAGGCATGGATGTGCAACACAGCAAGAGGCCGTCTGAAAACCGTTTTGCCGGAACTCCGGCTTTTTCAACCGCAAAGGCAGCCCTCTGAATGGATACCGTTTCTTACACCTTGTCACAAATTACCGCCGAGCTGGGCGGAGCATGGCGCGGCAGCGATGTTTCAGTCAGTGCGGTAAAACCGCTGGCCGATGCGTCTGCCGCGCACATCAGCTTTTTGGCCAACCCCAAATATAAAGCCGATGTTACCGAAAGCGCGGCGGGCGCTGTGATTGTGTCGCCCCAAACCGCCGATGAATTTGCAGGCCGCAACCTGATTGTGGCGCAAGACCCTTATCTTTATTTTGCCAAAGTGGCGCGGCTGTTTTCGCCGCTTGAAAAAGCCAGCGGCCTCATCCACCCGACTGCCGTTGTCGAAGAAAGTGCCACCGTTCCCGCCGGATGCGAAATCGGCGCGCACGCCTATATCGGCGCCGATACCGTGCTCGGACAAGGTTGCCGCATTCTGGCCGGAGCCGTAATCGAACACAACTGCAAACTGGGCGATGAAGTGATTATCCACCCCAACGCCGTTATCTACCACGGCTGCACGTTGGGAAACCGTGTGGAAATCCATTCCGGCGCGGTTATCGGTGCCGACGGCTTCGGCTTGGCGTTTGCGGGCGATTCGTGGTTTAAGATTCCGCAAACCGGCGCTGTTACGCTGGGCGATGATGTGGAAATCGGCTCCAACAGCAATATCGACCGCGGTGCGATGAGCGACACCGTGGTAGGCAACGGCACCAAAATCGACAACCAGGTGCAAATCGGCCACAACTGCAAAATCGGCAGCCATACCGTGATTGCCGCCAAAACCGGCATTTCCGGCAGCGTAACCATCGGCAGCTACTGCATCATCGGCGGCGGTGTCGGCACGGTGGGCCACATCGAAATCGCCGACAAAACCACCATCGGCGGCGGCAGCAGCATCACCCACAGCATCAAAGAGAGCGGCCAACACATCGCCGGCCCCTATCCGATGCAGACCCATAAAGAATGGGCGCGCAACGCCGTCCATATCCGCCGCTTGAGCGAAATGAACCAACGCATCAAACAACTTGAAAAGGCTTTGGAACCCAAGCCTGCCGATAATCAATAAGGAATAACGCATCATGGAAATCCGACTCCCGCTCGAAGCCAAAGACATCCACAAACTGATTCCGCACCGCTATCCGTTTCTGATGATAGACCGCATCATTGCATTTGAGAGCATGAAAAGCCTCACGGCGATTAAAAACGTTACCATGAACGAGCCGCAGTTTCAGGGGCACTTTCCCGAGCTGCCGGTGATGCCGGGCGTGCTGATTATCGAAGCGATGGCACAGGCCTGCGGCACATTGGCCATTTTGAGCGAAGGCGGCCGCAAAGAAGACGAATTCTTTTTCTTCGCCGGTATCGATAATGCCCGCTTCAAACGCCAAGTGGTTCCGGGCGACCGGCTCGTGTTTGAAGTGGAGCTGATTGCCAACAAACGCGGCATCGGCAAATTCAACGCCGTGGCCAAAGTCGATGGTCAAGTTGCCGTTGAAGCCGTGATTATGTGCGCCAAACGCGTAGTCGGTAAGTAATCCGCCAAAAGGCCGTCTGAAACCCGAAAAACAGTTTTCAGACGGCCTGCAATAAAGGAAAGCCCGCATGAGCTTCATCCACCCCACCGCCCTCATCGACCCCAAAGCCGAACTCGACTCCGGCGTTAAAGTCGGCGCCTACACCGTTATCGGCGCGAATGTGCAGATCGGCGCAGGCACCGAAATCGGGCCGCATGCCGTAATCGAAGGCTGCACCACCATCGGCGAAAACAACAAAATCTTCCAGTTTGCCAGCCTCGGCGCCCAGCCGCAGGATAAAAAATGGCGCGGCGAACCCACCCGCCTGATTATCGGCAACGGCAACACCATCCGCGAATTCACCACCTTCAACACCGGCACCGTTACCGGCATCGGCGAAACCCGCATCGGCGACGACAACTGGATTATGGCCTATGTGCACCTGGCGCATGACTGCGTAATCGGCAGCCACACCATCTTCGCCAACAACGCCTCGCTGGCCGGGCACGTTACCATCGGCGATTATGTGGTGTTGGGCGGCTACACGCTGGTGTTCCAATTCTGCCAAATCGGCGATTATGCCATGACTGCTTTCGCCGCCGGCGTGCATAAAGACGTACCGCCCTATGTGATGGCTTCGGGCTACCGCGCCGAGCCGGCCGGTCTCAACAGCGAAGGCATGCGCCGCAACGGTTTTTCGCCCGAACAAATCGCCCGCGTAAAAGAGGTGTATAAAATCCTCTACCGCCAGGGCTTGGGTTTGGAAGAAGCCAAGGCCGAAGTGTTGAAAATGGCCGAAACCGCGCCCGAGCTGGCAGTGTTTAAAAACTTTTTCGACACTTCTTCGCGCGGGATTATCCGCTGATAGAAGAGAAGAAAGGCCGTCTGAAAAATATTTCCCCTCAACCGGGGGGCTTAACCGGTTTGAGGGGCGTTTTTATGGTGAAATCCAATCACTCATTCAAAAGAAATATATACCTGATACATGAAGCCGCATGCGCTAAACCGGCGTGTTTTGCGGGATAGCCGCTTTTGTTTTTCAAACGGTGCAATATTGCCGGACTCTGTCAGGCTGTCAATTCCATTCCAAAACTGAGCCACAGTTGTGGTCTAAAATTGAGCCACCCTATGAGCGGTGTTTCATCCGGTAAGAATCATTGCCCGTCTCAAAAATATCGCAGCAATAAGTCAGACGCTCCA
>NZ_JADGLG010000069.1:0-9513 GCF_015235335.1 Neisseria sp. 19428wB4_WF04 | reverse complement strand
CAGAATAAAAACACCCTCCAGAGAGACCTTTCCCAATATAACAGCTTGAAGTGTTTGCTTTTTACAATCAGGAACGATTTCGGTATAAACCCTGCCGTCTCTTTCGAAAATACCAAAGACGGGTTGTTTAAGCGTTCCTCTGCCACGCTTTGACTTGCCATGGAAACCGCGCTGCCGTTTGGCACCAAAATAGCTTTCATCAACCTCCATGCTGCCGTAACAGGTCTTTTTGCCTGCTTTGGCAGCGGTATATTTCGTGCCTGAACATGCGATACCGGTGGTTGATGGTATTGCGGTTGAAGCCTGCCGGCAAAGCGGTTTTTGAGGCTTCTATACCGACACAAAAATGCTTGATAATTTTTTGAGCTGATGGTCACTTAACTTGGTGTTATATTTCATTTTTCCAGGCTAACAGAGCTATTCTGCCAGTCTAGAGCCAAACCGTTTATGTGTTGAATATCGTACATACCGCCCGACAGTTCCCCTAACCTGCAACACGCCGCAAACACCGCTAAGCGGTGTTTTTTATTGGCTATCCGAAGGATAAAAAATGAAACAGCATAACCTATCCGTTCTGCATACCGGCGACTGCCGCCAAATCCTGCCCGAGCTGGCGGCCCAAGGCATTCAGGTGCAAACCTGCATCACCTCGCCTCAGCCTATGGCCGTGCTGGTACGCGCCAACTGGCGAACCGAGCCGGCCAAAATGGCCGGCACCGGCAGCGACATTACCGCACTGATGGGTACGGTGACGGCAAACGGCAGTCAACACCGCCGGCCGTCTGTAAACCGCGCCCTCAAAGTGGCCGCATTCCTGATTAACTACTACGGCAACGGCGATGCCCGCGATCTGACTGCGCCGCCGGAAACGCTGACCACCAAAGACCGTTTGGCTTTGGTTACCGTATATATCAACCGGCAACCGTACTACATCGTGGACATCACGCTGCGGATGCTGCTGCCCAAAGAGTTGTACAAAGCCCAAGGCTTCCCCGAGGATTACATCTTCGACCGCGACCATACCGGCAAACCGCTGACCAAAACCGCCCAGGTGCGGATGTGCGGCAACTCCGTATCGCCGCCGCCGATGGCCGCGCTGATACGCGCGAATTACCGCCCCGAAGCAGTATTTGCCGGACAACAGGCAGCCTGACCGTCCGTTGCAGAAAACCGCCCCGCTGCAGCACATGAATTTGTGCTGCGGCGGGACTTTTTTGTGTCTGCCACCACTGTTGCCCGTTCTATTTTTTGACAGTAAAGATAGAATTTTACGGATTGGGCCGATAATATAAAAAACATCGTGTAAATTGGTCATACTGTCATGAAAAAACTGATTTTATCGGCATTTGTGCCTTTTGGTTTGGTTAGCTTGTCCGCACCGAGCCATGCTTTCAATTGTTTGAAATAAAACATTTGCCAGCCATCTGAGCGGGAAAGAAGCGGCAAAAGATGCTCCCGGTTGGGTGAGGCAGGATTAAAGCCGTGCAAAAACCCCAATGAAAGCGGTGCCCAGTTTGCAAAACGTGTTTTGGATGCCAAATACGGTGCAGGGAAGTGGAAAACCGGCCCGGCGACAGAGCATAATCAAATTAAAAAATACGGTGGCATGTCATTTAACTAATTGAAAGGTATAGAAAAATGTTTACATTGGATACAGTTTATGTTCTCTACCATACGCGAATAGACGCTCTAGGTCATGAAAATGATAAGTGCTTGGGTGTGTTTTCAAGTCTGGAAGAGGTAGAAAAGGCTAAAGAATACGCATTAAAACAGAAAGGGTTTAAGGATTATCCCGACGGTTTTTCTGCCGTTGAGTATGAGATCAACAAACAGGAGTGGCTGGAAGGCTTTGGTGACTGATATTATTTGAAGCCACCACCAAAAACGAAAAAGCCCCGCCGCAGCACATGGGATGATGTGCTGCGGCGGGGCTTTTTACTTTTCATCCGTTGCGGTAACGGTTTACCGCAATGATATGAAACTGTGCGCTATAATTAGCCGGCACCGATGATTTTCACACAATAACGAGATACTTATGATGAAACATGAAAGAACACAGGCATACAAACTGATCGATTCCATATTCGGACTGAAAGGTTTTGAGGTTCCCGAACTGAAACAGCGTATCAGAGCCTCCATCGTTGCAGGCAATATCGAACCACAACAGGTTTATCGGGAGTTGTTACAGTATGCGGGAAAAAACCAAACGTTGGACGGTTTCGGCGAATCCCGTTCTTGGCTGTGAAAGCCGTTCGGAGTGGCCAATCCCTACCAAGCCGAAAACGGCGTTTTTTTCAATAAGCTGGGTATCACAGATGCCGAAACCCTACGTTCGGTTGAATACTTTTTGGCTTCGACCAAAGCCAAAATGGTGCTGTCGGGAGAGATTGCCATACACGCCGGCAAGTACGGTTTGATGCGTTTAAAAGAAATACACAAAGTATTATTTGACGATCTTTATGAATGGGAGGGGCAGGAAAGAACCACCCCAGTTGCCAAATTCAACCGGTTGGGTAAAACCGTTACCCATTTTATTTCCCCGAACAATATCCGCGATGCCTTCAACCATATCGAAAAACATTCCAACGGCTTCCGGCCATCAAGCCTGACCGTATGTCTTGGCCGAGCACAGTTTCGGCAACAACAACCGACCCACAACCCTCCATCTGCGCAGTAACGGCAGCCGTCCCGCCTATCCTCTGACCCATACCTACAGCCATCTTCCCCAGCCAACGGCACAACCTCTCCACCCCACCCGAATACAGCCTTATCATCCGCACCTATTTCCGATTCCCCTGCCACTTTTACGACTTTCACACTTCCGACCACAGCACACTTTGCCGTTTCCGCAACGGGCCGGCATAAGAGAGCACCCAGCCAGACTGCCCAAGCTGATTTTGCCGTACTGTTACGGTTTATCGGCCAAACAGCCATCGTCCATAGTCATTACGCGGTCAAAGCGGGCGGCAAGTTCGTCATCGTGGGTAACCACTATCAGGCTGGTGCCTAATTCGCTTTTCAATGCCAACATTATGTCTAATATATTTTGGGCGTTTTTGCGGTCGAGATTGCCTGTGGGTTCATCAGCCAGCAGGCATTTGGGACGGGTAACCAGTGCGCGGGCAATAGCGGCACGTTGGCGTTCGCCGCCTGAGAGTTCGCCCGGCCGGTGCAGCATACGTGCTTTCAGGCCGACTTTTTCCAGCATTTCCGCCGCTTGTGCCTCGGCTTCTGCTTTTGTTTTTTTACTGATCAAAAGCGGCATCATCACGTTTTCCAGTGCCGAAAATTCGGGTAGCAGATGGTGAAACTGATATACAAAACCCAAATAGCGGTTGCGCAGTTCGCCCAGTTGTTTCTGGCTCATTTTGCCCAAATTGTTGCCCATCAGGTTTACGCTGCCCGAAGTAGGCATATCTAAACCGCCGAGTATGTGCAGCAGGGTTGATTTGCCGCTGCCCGAAGCGCCGATAATGCTCACGCTTTGGCTTTCACGCACTTGCAGATTGAGACCGTTGAGTACCTGCACGTTTAATGCGCCATCGCTGTAGCTTTTGGTTACACTGCTGCAATCCAACACAATCTTATTCATAGCGCAAAGCCTCCGCCGGTTGGGTTTTTGCAGCCCGCCAGCTCGGATACAGTGTGGCGATAAATGCCAGCGCCAGCGAAATGGCGGCAATCACCAGCACATCATCGGTGTTGACATCGCTGGGCAGATAATCGATAAAGTAAATTTGTGAATTAATCAGCTGCTTATCGAACAAATCTTCAAAAAACGCCACGATACGCCCTATGTTCATCCCCAGCACCACGCCGCAGACTACGCCGATCAAAGTGCCGAAAAAACCGGCGAATGCGCCCTGTACCATGAAGATTTTCATCACGCCTGCTGGCGGCAAGCCCAATGTGCGCAAAATGGCGATATCGGCCTGCTTTTCTGTAACCGCCATCACCAGCGATGACACCAAATTAAACGCCGCCACCGCAATAATCAGCGTTAAGATGATGAACATCATGCGTTTTTCCAGTTCTACCGCTTCGAAATAACTGCGGTTGGAAAACGTCCAATCACGCACCCACACTTTGTCTTTCTGTTCCGGAGCAATTAGGTTGCGGGTAAACGAAGGCGCGCTCTGCGGATCGGCAAGTTTGATGCGCAGCCCGCCTACGCCGTCACCCAAACGATAAAGCACTTGGGCATCTTGGATATGCGTCATCGCCAGCGAATTGTCCACTTCATACAGCCCCGTTTTCACGATGCCCACCACGTTGAACTGCTTCAGGCGCGGCACCACTCCGGCGGGCGTAACGTTGCCTTCCGGTGTAATCACGGTTACCTTGCCGCCTTTTTCTGCACCGAGTGCCTCGGCCAAACCTTCACCAAGAATAATATCGAACCCACCGGGTTTTAAATCATTGAAACTGCCCACCGGCATCTCTTTGCCGTAATCCACCACGTTTTTTTCTTCCTCGGGCAACACGCCGCGAAGCTGCACGCCGCGCACTTCTCCCGAGTTGGCCAACAAAGCCTGGTCGGCAACATAGGGAGCCGTTGCCAAAACTTCTTTACGCCCTTTCACAAATCCGCGCAGGCTCTGCCAGCCCTCACCGTTGCCGGTGTCGTAATAACCGATCTCAGCGTGCGGTGCCACATTCAGGAGCTGGCCGCGGATTTCTTTCTGAAAACCGTTCATCACCGACAACACCACAATCAGCGCGGTAACGCCCAGCGCAATGCCCGCAATCGAAATCATGGTGATAAACGACATAAAACCGTTGCGCTTTTTGGCTCTGAGATAACGCAAACCTATCCAAGTTTCTAACGAAGCCATGTGCCAAAGCACCCTTTATCCAATTAAAATAAGCGCGCATTGTACCTGATTTACCGTGAAACTTCTTCAAAAAGGGCAGCAACTCTGCCAAAACATGGTAAGAAAATGGTTCTCAAACACTCAAAATCCAAAGCCTTGTCAATAATTTTACCCAGGCCGTCTGAAAAGCATCGATACTGCGTAGCTCGAACCTTAACGGGATACGTTCAGGCCGTCTGAAACACCCGGTTGCAGCCATCAACTTTGCAGACATACTGCGCCTCCTTGTGCAGGTAGCGCAACGGTATCGCACAGCCGCTAAAATAAACCCGAGGCGGCGGGGCGCAGGCAGTAAAAATTGCAGTAAGGCCGGCACCGTTTGATTTTTCGAAGCGGGCTGCCAACAAACAAATACAGTGGATCCTTGATTTTGATTACAGCATTGCTTCGCCTTGGCCCGAAGAAAACGGTTTTGCAAACCGCAAGCGGTAGCGGGTTACCGCCTGCATTGCCTTTGGCCGGCCGGTATCGGAAATAAAGCGGATTCACCATAAACAGACTTTGTGATGACTTTCAGCCTTTGCAAAAATCTCAGGCCGTCTGAAAACAATAGCCGCAGTTTTTGCTGCGGCTATTGTTTTCAGACGGCCTGAACATCGGCACTCGGGCAATATTGTGATAATCGGAAGCCTCGCCTGCTTCAGATATATTCCACCTGCACGATATCGTATTCGCGCACACCGCCCGGAGCCTGCACTTCGGCCACATCGCCTTCTTCTTTGCCTATGAGCGCGCAGGCGATGGGCGAGCCTACATAAATTTTGTTTTCTTTAATATCCGCCTCGTCTTCGCCGACAATTTGATAGCGCACACGCTCTTCGGTGTCCAAGTCTTCGAGCGTTACCGTAGCGCCGAACACCACCTTGCCTTCGGCATGGATTTCGGACGGGTTGATGATGTGTGCGATGGAAAGTTTATGTTCCACTTCCGAAATGCGGCCTTCGATAAAACCCTGCCGCTCTTTGGCTGCTTCGTATTCGGCGTTTTCCGACAAATCGCCGTGCGAGCGCGCCTCTGCAATCGCTTCTATCACTTCGGGGCGAGCCACGCTTTTCAGGTGCTGTAATTCTGCTTTTAATAATTCTGCACCGCGCACGGTCAACGGAATTTTCTGCATGGGGGGATTCTCCGTAAAACAGCTTTTCGAGCCGTAGAAATACTGATTGGGAAACGAAGTCATATACTTTTAACACAACCTCTGTTCCGCCAGATAAAAATACAAGCCGCCCAAAACGGCGGCTTGCTCAAAAATCATTTGTGAAAGCGCGATTGTATCCAAAAAACAGCCTCACGGGCAAAGTTTTCCGTCTTTATCGAAAAAATGTGTTGTAAGGTTTAATAATATGCAGGCAAACCTGTGCTGCATCCGATCCTGAATAAAGGATAACGGACTTGATATTTTTCAATCAAACTGGATTCAGCTTCAATTTCAGGCTGAAATCTTTGCAAAACACCTGAAGGCCGTCTGAACAAATAAAAACAAACTTTGACTCCAAGTCCCGATCTACTTTATTCCCGAGTCTGACCGTTGCCCAATACCACCCATTTTTGCGAGGTCAGGCCGTGCAGGCCGACCGGGCCGCGCACATGGATTTTGTCGGTAGAAATGCCGATTTCTGCGCCCAAGCCATATTCAAAACCATCGGCAAAGCGGGTGCTGGCATTAACCATTACGCTGGCACTGTCGACCGTGCGCAGGAAGGTTTGTGCATCGGTGTAGGATTCGGTAACGATGCTGTCGGTGTGGCCGCTGCCGTGGGTGTTGATGTGGACAATGGCTTCGGATAGGCTCTCCACCACTTTAACCGCCAATATGGGGGCGAGGTATTCGGTGTCCCAATCTTTGCTTGAGGCCGTCTGAATATCGGGCAGAATGGCGCGTGTGCGCGCACAGCCGCGCAATTCCACGTCTTTTGCGGCATATTTTGCGGCCAGCGGTGGCAGGATTTCGGCGGCGCGGCTTTCGTGCACCAGCAGTGTTTCCATGGTGTTGCAGGTGCCGTAGCGCGAGGTTTTGGCGTTAAAGGCGATATCCAGCGCTTTTTGTGCATCGGCGGCACGGTCGATATACACATGGCAAATGCCGTCAAGATGCTTGATAACGGGTACGCGCGCTTCTGCACTGATACGCTCCACCAACGATTTGCCGCCGCGCGGGATAATCACATCGATTAAATCAGGGCTTTGCAGCATCACTCCTACGCTTTCGCGGCTGGTGTTTTCAATCAGGCTGACCGCAGCCGCTGGAAGGCTGTTTTCGCGCAAGGCTTGGGTTATCAGCCCGGCGATGGCCACATTGCTGTGAAAAGCCTCGCTGCCGCCGCGCAACACGCAGGCGTTGCCCGATTTCAAACACAGGGCGGCAGCATCGATGGTTACGTTGGGGCGAGATTCGTAAATCATGCCGATAACGCCCAGGGGAACGCGCATTTTACCGATCTGCAAACCGTTGGGGCGCAGGCGGAATTCGTCCATCTCTCCCACAGGGTCGGGCAAAGCGGCCACTTGGCGCAAACCTTCGCACATATTTTCAACTGCGCTTTCCGTCAGCTTCAAACGGTCAAGCAGCGCTGGCTCCAAGCCTTTGGCGGCGGCCTGTTCCATATCTTGTGTATTGGCGGCGGCAATTGCTGAACTGTTTTGCTTTATCAGCTTGGCCATGCGCAGCAGTGCGGCATTTTTCTGCGCTGTGGCAGCAGCCCCCATATCATAAAAAGCCTGTTTGGCGGCAGCGGCAGTTTGGCGGACGTAATCGTGAATATTCTGCATAATGGTCTGATGTTGGCGGTGAAATTGAATGATGCGGCATCGTTCATACCAAACCGCTTCAGCAGCAGTTTGGCACGGCTTTCACTATACGGCCGTCTGAACGTGATTTCAAGCGGTATGCGGACTCGGCTTTAATCGCAGACCGGATGCCGACTACGGTTATGCAATGCTCCATCTGCATGGCTGCAATCCATGCAGCATCTGTGAAACATGGCTGCCGCATTCACTTGAGTTGGTGGTTTTACAGACGGCAGTAGTGAATATAGATTCTACCTTATCCATGCATAGCGAAGCTGCCGTTCTTTCTGTTCATGTAAAACCGAAGCACGCCGCTCTCGTGAACTGTCCCCAAAAGTCAGGCTCTATTTCTCAATATGGTTCAGTTTTTTATGGCAAAAGTATTCAAACAGATTCAAATTGAAAGTCATGAAATACTATCTGCAGGAGCGCGGTAAAAAACACCGCCAACGTTTTTTTCTCTAGAGCGCACTGCCAAGCACAAACAGGCATCACGTTATATTCTTCACGAGGAGGGCAGCATCGGCCGGCTGGGCCAGGCATCTCCGGCTGCCATTTTGATTGTAACTATTTGAATCTAAATTTTAATTCCATGAATATGGTCAGAAATGAAGGGTTATCCCCCAAAGGGATGCGCCTCGGTCGGCGGATGCCATACCGACCCGACACTCCCCCCGATGCCGGCCGTCTGAACGCACAAGGCCGCGCCTTGACCGATGCTTTGGTGGCCGAACTGAAAAAAGGCGAAACCGCCGACAACCTGCTCGACCGTCTGGCCGAAGCCTTCCCGAACATGGACGATGCCGACCTGCAAAACGAGCTGGCCAGGCTGATATTTTTATCGGGCCTGGTCGGCAGGATTGAAGCGGCTCAGGAGATGGGCAGATGAACCCCGAAGACATCAAAGCCGTGTTCGGTATGCAGCCCGAAGCCGCCGTGGCCTATCTGAAGCAAAAAGGCCATCAGGTATCGTGGGACTGGCAGGATATGCTGGATGATGCCCATGCCACCGCCTTTACTGTCGCCAAAACGGCCAAGATGGATGTGTTGGACGATATATACAGTGCGGCACTCAAAGCATTGGAAAACGGCCAAACATTAGAAGATTTCGGTCGTGAACTGACACCAGTGTTGCAAGCCAAAGGCTGGTGGGGGCGTAAAGACGTAGCCAACCCCGACACCGGCGATATTCAGACGGCCACGCTGGGCAGCCCGCACCGGCTCAAAACCATCTACTTAACCAATATGCAGTCGGCCTACATGGCCACCGCTATGCCGAACGTTGATGCCCGCTTTGGTGCAGACTGCGGCATCGACTTCATCGACCACTGTGGGGTTTTCTTTCAGCCACACGCGCACATTGTCTTTATCTTGGCCGATTTTGGCGCCGTTGTAGGCATGCCATGTGCCGGATTTTTCAACGATGCCGTATTTCACGCCCAAATCCACAAGTTCGCCTTCCCAACTGATGCCTTCGCCGTAGAGAATATCAAATTCGGCTTGTCGGAAAGGCGGGGCGACAATGATGAAGAGCATCGACACCCACCCTTATTGGGAATACGTTGCCATCAAAGATGGGCGCACCCGCGAAAGCCACCGCCTGCTGCACGGCAAGGTGTACGCCGCCACTGACCCGGTTTGGGATACCCTCTATCCGCCGCTGGATTACCGTTGCCGCTGCCGCGTCAAACCGCTCTCCGAAGCGCGCGGTGCGGCCAAAGTGCTGCCCAGCCCCAAATTGGAAACGATAACGGTCGATATCCGCACCAACGAATACACCGGCGAAGAGCGCTATGCCCAACGCACCGGCATCCGCATCAACGGCACCTTTGTGGCACCCAACGCCGGCTTC
>NZ_JADGLG010000068.1:0-9862 GCF_015235335.1 Neisseria sp. 19428wB4_WF04 | reverse complement strand
CAAGCAACCATGCCGCCCGCGTGTTGTATTCTTTGGAAACAGACGCTTTCCCGATGCTTGGAAAGCACCCCGTTACCGAAATCAAAGCCCCGTTACAGCTGGAAACGGTAAGGCGGTAGAAGCGCGTGGGGTACCTGAAACCGCCGCCCGCGTGTTGCAACGTATCAAGGCCGTTTTCAATTACGCCATTCAGACGGGCAATGCCGCAGAGAACCCTGCCTTTGCCCTTTGCGGCGTGATTGTACGTGAAAAGGTCAAACACCGGCCCGCCTTTCCGCAAAGTGAAATCACAGAGTTTTACCACCGTTAAATGCGTGAACCGATGCGCCAAGAAAACCGCATAGCCATGATGCTAATCATGCTTACCTTTGTGCGGGCGGGCAATATCCGCTTTGCACAATGGAAAGAAATTGACCAGCAAGCGGCTATGGGTTATTCCCGCCGAAAAGATGAAGATGCGGGCGACGCATATTGTGTCCTTGTCTGATTGGACTTTAGAGCTACTGGAAAGCCTACACACCGCAACGGGGCATGGTTGTTATCTGTTTCCCGGCCGCACCCATTCAGACGGCCACATCAGCGAAAACACCGCAGGCAAAATCATTAACGTGGGATACAAGGGCATTGCCACGCCGCACGGTTTCCGCAGCCCGGCTGCCGATGTGCCGAATGAAAACGGTTTCCCGCCCGATGTAATCGAGCGACAGCTTGCCCATGTGGAACAAAACAAGGTAAGGGCAGCATACCACCGCACGGAATATCTGCCGCAACGGGTAGAAATGATGCAATGGTATTCAGGCTATTTGCGTGAGCGGTACAACACCGCCCCAGCCCTGATTGATGCAGAAAGAAGCTGATGTTGTGTAGGTTTTAACAACCGCCCATCATTGCCCCGCAATCCCAAATACCGGCAACCCCGCCGAAGCAGCGGGGATTTTTACCGCTTTTTTGTCGGCGGCATAATATGCCGTTGCTTTGCATTGGATTAAATTAAGGTAATAACATTAATCCAAAACAAACGCAGGAGTTTGATAATGGAAAAGATTATGACGAGCAGGAAGTTTAACCACTACACCACCCGCGCCATGCGGGAAGCCGACAGCGCGCCCTTAGTGATAACCAACAGGGGCAAGCCCGCGCATGTGTTATTGAGTTATGACGATTATCGGCAACTGGCAGGCAGGCCGAAAAGCGCGCTTGATGTACTGATGCAAATAGACAGCTCTGATGCTGCCGATATAGAGCTTGAGATACCGCCACGCAGCCAAGCGCAGCGGCGTAATGCCGATTTAGGGGAATAACTGTGTATTTGCTGGATACCAACATAATCAGCGAGATGCGGAAAATCAAACGCGGCACGGCAGACAAAGGGCTTACCTCTTGGCTTGCCACCGCCGACAGCGGCGTTTTCTACACCAGCCCTATTGTTGTGATGGAGCTTGAGCGGGGCATTTTGCTGATGGAGCGCAAAGACCAAACACAAGGAGCGGCATTGCGGGCATGGTATGGCGCAGTAATGGCAGTAATGGCCGAAATGTTCGCAGGCCGCATCTTGCCCATAGACCGCAACACCGCCGCTATTTGCGCCAAACTTCACACCCCCAACCCAGCCCCTGAAAACGATGCACGGATAGCGGCAACAGCCATACAGCACCGCCTTACATTGGTAACACGCAACACGGCGGATTTTAGAAACACTAAGACCGAACTGTTTAACCCATTTGCAGTTTAAGGCCGTCTGAAAGTATTTTTTAAGTTATCGGGAGTGAAAAAATGAATCAATGGGGAAGTTACGGTTATCTTTTGGAATATGCTGAGAGCGGGCATAGTTTCAGCATCTATGACGTAGCGGAAGATATTGAAAAGACAAGAGCAGGATAAGAAGATTGTTTACATATACCCTCCACAAAAAAGAAAGAAAAAACAATATCAGAGCAGCAGGTATCTGAAATAGAGCGAAATTTAAAAGAATCCAGAGAGATGCACAAAAAGGCCAAACGACTGAGAGATGAAGCGCAAAAAGAGAAAGACGAAGCAGAAAGGCTTAAAAGGGAGCATAAAAAGACACTTGAACAACACATAAAAAGAGCATCTAAGCAGGTTCAAATAGTAGAGAACGATAACAAGCAGCTTAGAGAAAGCCTTGCAAACAGCAAATTGGAATTAGCACGGGCCAAAAATGAATTAAAAATATACGAAAGCATGAAACACCACACGCCAAGCGGTGATGTTGTTATTTTAGAAAATGAGATTATCGCAAAGCTGAAGGCCGAGAATGCAAAGCCCAAGAAAACATACAAGCCGCCGATGGTAGAAATCGAGAGAAAAGGTAGAGAAATAGCGCGGCGCGACTTACAGAGAGCCGCGCTGGAAGCAGCAAAAGAAAAACAATTGATAAAAGAATCCAACAGAAAAGCCGCGCTTGCCCGACACGCAAAAACAAACAAACTAAAAGCACAGGCGATACGGGAGTACAAAGACAGCGGGTTAAGCAAAAATCAGTTTGCCAAACAAGCCGCGTCAAGATTTTATGTATCTGAATCAACGATGCGGAAAAACTGGCTGCAAGGCGTTTAGCTATTGAGCGATGCGCGAAAAACCCATACCCTATACGCGTAAAAGCCTACTCTATGCGCGCATAGGGTATTATTTTGTCTAAAATTTCTTGAAAAAATGTAGCCATATTCCAACCACGCCCAAACGGGCAGAAAGCGATTGAATTAGGGCAAACACAATCTTGCGCCAACCTGAAGTAATCAAACGGCTAGGCATTTCGGCAAGCACGCTTTGGTGCCGTTTAGACCCCAAAAACCGCCGCCACGACCCGATATGCCCCACCCTTTCAAACTGGCAAACGGCGGTAAGGCCATCGGCATCGGGCAAAACGCGGTTTATGCGAATATTACGGAATCGGCCGCAAATCTTTCCTGCTTTTCCTGAAAGAATGGGGGGTCGGTTTAACTTCGGCACACCGTCCGGGCAGCTTGAAACGCTGCGGGATTAGTGTGGGATTTAAGGGCTAATCTACATAACTCCTAATCCTAAATATACGCACTCGGGCCGTCTGAAACGTTTCAGACGGCCCGAGTGCGTATTGAAAGATATTGGGGAAAAAATTAATTCAGATAAGGCATGGGATTGACCGCCTTGCCGTTAATCCGCACTTCAAAGTGCAGCTTCACGCGCTCGGCATCGGTGTCGCCCATCATGCCGATAACCTGCCCCGCGCGCACGGTTTGGTCTTTCTGCACCGAAATGCTCTGGTTGTGGGCATAAGCCGTTAATGTGCTGCTGTTGTGGCTGATAAGAATCAGCTTGCCGTAGCCGCGCAAGCCTTCGCCTGCATACAGTACTTTCCCCGCTGCCGCAGATTTTATCGGCGTGCCGGCTTCGCCGCCGATATCGATGCCTTTATTGGATCCGCCGTTATACGCTGCGATAATATTGGCGCGGCCGTTGTCCACCGGCCATTGCAGGTTGAGCCGGTTGGTGGGGGCAACGGTGGTTTCCCCTGCGGCAGAACCTGCCGGGGCACGCGCAGAAGTTGATGCGGAGCCGGGGCTGCCTTTCGGGCGCACGCGCAACACTTGGCCGACTTCGATTTTGGTGGGATCGCTCAGATTGTTCCAGGCGGCCAGCGTTTGCGCGCTTTGGCCGAAACGCAGGCCGATGCGGTAAAGGTTGTCGCCGCTTTGCACCCGGTAATGCCCTTCGGGAACGGGGCCGGAGGCGGTTGAGGAAGTGCCTGCGCAGGCAGCCAAAGCAAATGCGGCGGCGGAAAGCAGAAAGGTGGTTAATTTTGAGGGGAAAGCAGTTTGTGTGTTCATGGTGTAAGGATAGCAGATTTCGGCGGCCGCCCGAATGCCGGCGCGGCCTGTTGTTGGGAATACCAGTTTGAGCGCATGTATTTTACCCGTTTTCACATCGAAAATGCTTGAAAGCGCGCCGGCAGGGCTTTATTTTATAAAAAACGGCACCCCGGTCGCGCCGCCGTTTCGGAGTTTATGCGCGGCAATACAATAATAAGGAGTTTGCACAATGCGATTTTTCGGTATCGGTTTTCTGGTGCTGTTGTTTTTGGAAATCATGTCTATCGTGTGGGTGGCCGACTGGCTGGGCGGCGGCATTGCGCTGGCGTTGATGATATTGAGCTTTATGGCAGGCGTGATGATGCTGCGCCACACCGGTCTCTCGGGCGTTTTGCTGGCGGGTGCAGCCATGAGAAGCGGCAATGGGATTTCGCTCTACCAAATGTTATGGCCCATCCGTTATGCCGTTGCCGCGCTGCTGCTGATGAGCCCAGGTTTTGTGTCGTTGGCCATCGCCCTGATTCTGCTGCTGCCGGTTAAAGGCAAACCGATTGCCCAAATGAACACAACCGGGGGCACTTTCGGCTCCGCCGATAATCCTTTCCGCCGCACCCCGGGCGGCAGCGGCGACATCATTGAAGGCGAATACACCGTTACCGAGCCGTCTGAAAAACCGAAACAAGACTATATCGAACACAAACCCGATTAATCGTTACACTACACTGCATTTAAAGCGGCTCAGGCCGTCTGAAACTTTTTTCAGACGGCCTGAGTTTTTTACCCGCTCCAACCATTGGGACGTACAGCGGCACTGCGCTGCAGCAAAGCAACGCAAAACGTGCAGCCCGCCCCCGAGCCGATACAGCACATAGCGGCTCTGCATGCCCGAGCCACCGGCAGTTTCACCGCCCTGCTCCCATTCTGTGTGATTTCACCATTTCGTGCCGCATCGGTTTAAAACCCGCCGGCCATGCTATACAATAGCCTCTCCATATCAGCCTTATCGGGGAACTCTATGAGCAACATCAGACAAGCACCCAGCAGCATCGCGCCTGATCTCGATAATTACCACAAATGGCTCAACGGCTACACCGCCCAATTAAACGACAACGATGCCCAAATCCTGCTCAACGCCCGCAAGCTGGCCGAAACACATTACCCAGTCGATGCCCTCACCCCCCATGGCGAACCGCTGCTGAGCCATGTTTTGGGCGCAGCGCAGATGGTGGCAGAAATGGATTTGCTGCCCGAGGCCGTTGCCGCCGCCATACTTACCGATATTCCTTCATTTATCGGAAACTGGCAGGAAACCGTAACCGAAAAATGTGGTGCAGCCGTATGCAGCCTGGTAGAAGGCATACACGAAGTGCAGAAACTCACCCACTTCGCCCGCATCGACAGCCTCGCCACACCCGAAGAACGCACCCGGCAGGCCGAAGCCATGCGCAAAATGCTGCTGGCAATGGTGGGCGACATCCGCGTGGTGCTCATCAAACTTGCGCTGCGCACCCGCACCATGCAGTTTATCGGCACCCTGCCCGACAGCCCCGAACGGCGCGCGTTGGCCAAAGAAACGCTGGATATTTTTGCGCCGCTCGCCAACCGCCTGGGCGTGTGGCAGCTCAAATGGCAGCTCGAAGATTTGGGCTTCCGCCACCAAAACCCCGAGCAATACAAAGAAATCGCCCGCCTACTCGATGAAAAGCGCACCGAGCGGCTCGAATACATCGAACACTTTCTGCAAACCCTGCGCAACGAGCTCAACAAATACCCGATCCGCTACGATGTGGCCGGCCGCCCCAAGCATATTTATTCCATCTATAAAAAAATGGTGAAAAAAAAGGTGGGCTTTGACGGGCTTTACGACATCCGCGCCGTGCGCATTCTGGTAAACAGCATTCCCGAATGCTACACCACGCTGGGCATCGTCCACAGCCTGTGGCAGCCCGTGCCCGGCGAGTTTGACGACTACATCGCCCAACCCAAAGGCAACGGCTACAAAAGCCTGCACACGGTTGTCATCGGCCCCGAAGACAAAGGCGTGGAAGTGCAGATACGCACTTTCGACATGCACCGCTTCAACGAATTCGGCGTGGCCGCCCACTGGCGTTATAAAGAAGGCGGCAAAGGCGACGGTGCCTACGAGCAGAAAATCGCCTGGCTGCGCCAACTGCTCGAATGGCGCGAAAACATGGCCGACAACAGCCGCGAAGATTTGGCCGGCGCATTCCGCACCGAGCTTTTCAACGACACCATTTATGTGCTCACGCCGCACGGCAAAGTATTGTCGCTGCCTGCCGGCTCCACCCCCATCGACTTCGCCTACGCCCTGCACAGCAGCATCGGCGACCGCTGCCGGGGCGCAAAAGTAGACGGCCAGATTGTGCCGCTCTCCACCCCGCTCGAAAACGGCCGGCGGGTGGAAATCATCACCGCCAAAGAAGGCTCTCCATCGGTAAACTGGCTTTACGAAGGCTGGGTCAAATCTTCCCGCGCCATCAACAAAATCCGCGCCTTCATCCGCCAGCAAAATGCCGATGCCGTGCGCGAAAACGGCCGCAACCAGCTTGAAAAACAATTGGTTAAATTATCGACCAAGCCCAATCTGCAAGATTTGGCCGAAAAGCTGGGCTTTAAGAAAATCGATGACCTCCACACCGCCATAGGCCAAGGCGAAGTGTCGCCGCGCGCCATTCAGAAAGCCTGCGGCACGCTGGTCGAGCCCCCGCCGCCGCCCCTGAGCGAAACCACCATCGTCAAGCAGTCGAAAATCAAAAAAGGCGGCAAAAACGGCGTGTTGGTTGACGGCGAAGACGGCCTGATGACCACCCTGGCCAAATGCTGCAAACCGGCACCGCCCGACAACATCACCGGCTTCGTTACGCGCGGACGGGGCATTTCGATACACCGCAGCAACTGCACATCGTTCAAACATCTGGCCGAACAGTCGCCCGACAAAGTGCTCACCGCCCAATGGGCGCAAACCCACGAAGGGCAGGTTTTCGCCGTGGATGTGGAAATCCGAGCCCAAGACCGCAGCGGCCTGCTGCGCGATGTTTCCGACACTCTCGCCCGCCACAAACTCAACGTAACCTCCGTGCAAACCCACAGCCGCGATTTGGAAGCAAGCATGCGTTTCACGCTGGAAGTGCGCCAGGTGGGCGACCTGCCGCGCGTTTTGGCAAGCCTGGCCGAAGTAAAAGGCGTGTTGAGCGTTACACGGCTGTGATTGCAAAACGCTTTATCGGTGAAAGCCGCGCTTCCGTCTTTGCCGACCCGGGTATGCGCAGGCAATGCCGGCAGTGCGGCAAACGCAAAATAAGCGCAGCAGGCCGTCTGAACGCATTTTTCAGACGGCCTGCTGCCAAACGAAGCCCCGGCAATACCTGCCGTCCCGCCACACCAGATCTGCCCCGGGTATCCGTTGGTTTTCACGCCGAAACATATTTGCAGGCGGATTCGGGCGTGGGAAATATGCTTCAACAGCCCGGTAGCAAACCGAGCAAAAGCCGCCCTCAGGCTTGCCTGCTCTAGATTCACTTAGGCCGTCTGAACGCATTTTCAGACGGCCTGAGATGTCGGTAAAGGCCGGGCTGTTTGCACACTCTATGCCTGAGCACTGTTATTTTTCTGCCAAAATGATGGTTTTGGGAGGTTCGGATACGCCGCAAACAACGCCGCCCCTTCGGCATTTTCGGCTATTCCCGCAATGGGCTGCGAACAAAAACGAATCATGCACACCATGCGGGCATTTTTCACAACCAACGGCACAGGCCGTCTGAAAAAATGTTCAGACGGCCTGCGGTTACCGATACCGAACGCGCTAACCCAATGAAACCATTTCAATCTGATCCATGCTGCGCCCCAAAAAACGCTCGCCTATGGTGCGGAACCGCAACGGGATGTCGCTCACATAAAAGCGGTAGTCGGGCGAGGCGTTGCAGGGGTTGAGCAAGCCGGCTTCGGCCAACGCTTCGGCTGCGGCTTGGGCGGTGGTGAGTGCGGAATCCACCAGCGTTACCCCCGGCGCTTCTTCGCGCAGCAGCGGTTTTAACAGCGGATAGTGGGTGCAGCCCAACACCAGTGTGTCGATATCGTCGGCCAGCAGGGGCTTGAGGTATTCGCGCGCAGTCAGCCGGGTTACTTGGTGGTCGAGCCAGCCCTCTTCCACCAGCGGCACCAGCAGCGGGCAGGCCTGCGACTGCACGCGCGCACCGGGGTTGCGGCTGTGGATGGCGCGGGCATAGGCATTGCTGTTTACCGTGGTGCTGGTGGCAATGATGCCGATATGGCCGTTGCGGGTGGTGTGCAGCGCGGCTTGGGCACCGGCACTGATCACATCGAGCACAGGCATATTGCCCGCTGCCGAACGCACTTTCTGCCCGGCCACGGCGGCGATGGTGTTGCAGGCGATAACCAGCGCCTTTACCTCGTTCTGCAACAGAAAATCAACGATTTGCGAAGTGAAGGCTTCGATGGTGGCGCGGGATTTCACACCGTAGGGCACACGGGCGGTGTCGCCGAAATAAATAATGTTTTCCATCGGCAGACGCTCCATCAGCGCGCGCACATTGGTCAGCCCGCCCACGCCGGAATCGAATACGCCGATGGGGCGTTGTTTGGTGGTGTTGTCCATATTGTTTAGTCTGGCCGTCTGAAAAAGCCGCCAGCCGCTTTCAGACGGCCTCGGCTGTTGGTTGGTGGTGTGCGATTGTACACCGTTTCAAGCACCCTATCGCAAACCCGCTTCATCTCCGGCACACAGCCGCAGGCCGGCAAGCCGGCTCTGCATTGTTTGGGCGGCTTGCAAAACCGTTCTTTTCGAAACAGGCATCATCACGCCGCAACGCCGCTAAAGCGCATCCGGCACCCTGCCCGACCCTGCCGGCGCGCAAGGCCGCCGTAACGGCTTCTTAATCGAATTTATCGTTTTTTACGGTTTCCAAGCCATCTGAATTGACGCATAATTCGGCCTGATTTCCACAACTCTTACCGCAAGCGAGAAACCGATATGGATTTGGCACAAACCACCCGTTTCCTGCCCGATGAAGATGCCACACTGCAACTGGGCGAAAGCTGGGCCGCCACCGTTATGCCGCCTTTGGTGGTGTATCTGCAAGGCGGCTTGGGCGCAGGCAAAACCACTTTCACCCGCGGCCTGCTGCGCGGTGCCGGTTACAAAGGCGCGGTCAAAAGCCCCACCTACACCCTTGTCGAATCCTATCCGCTGCCCCGTTTCACCCTGCTGCACCATTTCGACCTCTACCGCTTCGCTTCGCCCGAAGAATGGCAGGATGCAGGGTTGGACGATTTATTCGCTTCCAACTGCCTGTGCCTGATCGAATGGCCGCAACAAGGCGGCACTTACGTTCCGGCCGCCGACCTTACGGTGATGCTCGAACCCGACGGCTCCGGCCGCCAATGCACACTTACCGCACTCACCGAAAAAGGCAAGAAAAGTTTAGAAACATGGTTAAATTAACACGCCGCCAAATCGTCCGCCGCGCTGCGGCGGGCTTATTGTTTACCCTCACCCCCATCGGCACACCCGCCAAAGCCGCCGCCCCGCAGTTTGTAGCCGTGCGTATTTGGCCCGCCAGTGCCTACACCCGCATCACGCTTGAATCTTCGCAGTCTCTCAAATACAAACACTTCGCACTCGACAACCCGGCTCGTTTGGTGGTCGATATCGAGGGCGCGACACTCAACGGTGTATTGCAGGGCATGGCCGCCAAAGTGCAGCGCAACGACCCCTATATCCGCAGCATTCGTGTCGGCCAAAACACTACCACCACCGTGCGCGTGGTGATCGATCTCAAGCAGCCCGCCAACCCGCAGGTGTTCACGCTCGCCCCCGTGGCCAACTTCCGCCACCGCCTGGTGATGGACTTATACCCCTCTGCCGCCACCGCGCTGGCCGCCGAAGCCGATGACCCCCTGATGGCGCTCTTAAACGACTATTCGCAAGGCAAAATCCGCAGCGACGGCACCGGCAGCACCCCGCCCGTACGCGAACGCCGGCCCGCCGTCACCGACAACACCCCGCCGCCTGC
>NZ_JADGLG010000067.1:0-9864 GCF_015235335.1 Neisseria sp. 19428wB4_WF04 | reverse complement strand
CATGCATAACATCCAGGTTGGGCTCCGCTGTGTGATAAAGCGGAGCAGTTTATAACAAACGGAGAGTGGCTCAATTTTGGAGCACAACTCCCCGTTTCCCTGGCTCAGTTTTGCACGATATTTAACAGAGAATTTTTGATTTGAATCTGATCCCGAACCCGGCTATATATGAAATACAAGCCGTATTTTGGCAACTTGACCCGGCATCAGTTGTTAAAGCAGACTGTTTTACCGCCCGTTAAATGCCGACAAACCGGCCAAAGAAGCGGCAACCGCCGCAAGATGCGGCGGCCGTCTGAAAATCACTTCGGCCTGCGGAATGTATCGTGGCAGGATTTGCAGCTTGCGCCCACATTGTTATAGGCGGTTTTAACGGCTTCGAGATTGCCGGTTTGCGCCTGTTCGTTCAATTCATCCACTGCGGCGTGGAATTTTTCCTGCTCGGCTTTAAAGGCATCGGGGTTTTCCCACGTTACCGGCAATGTGTCGCCGTCGCCCTGTTCGTCTTTCTGGAAATGTTCAAACGGCTTTTTGCTCTCTTGGGCAAACGCAGCGGCGGCGGTTTTGAATGTTTCCACGTTGTAAACCTCATCGCCGTTCACCATTTTGCCCATGCTGCTGAAATTGGGCATCATCGCTTTGAAAGCGGTGGTGCGCGCTTCCGACACCGGCCCTTTGGGTACATCAGGCTCCCCGGCGCAGGCGGCAAGGATAAGCGCGGCAGAGAGCGCGGGAATCAGTTTGGTTTTCATGCGGGCGTTTCCTTATATTGCTATGGTTGTTATGGTTCCGCTATCATACCCGAAACCGCACGGCGGCGGGTGTTTTCTAAACAGCGTGCAAAACCGTTTGAACTTTATCGAGGAGAAAGATATGACGATTCTCATCACCGGCGCATCGGCCGGTTTCGGCGAAGCCATGTGCCGCAGCTTTACGGCAGCAGGTTATCAGGTTGTGGGAGCCGCGCGGCGGCTGCACAAACTCGAAGCCCTGCAGGCGGAGCTGGGCGGGCTGTTCCACCCCCTCGAAATGGATATGACCCGCACCGAATCCATCTATCATGCTTTGCAGAGCCTGCCCGAGGGCTTCGCCGAAATCGACTGCCTGATCAACAACGCCGGTTTGGCACTCGGCCTGGACGGGGCCGACAAAGCCGATTTCAACGATTGGCAAACCATGATTCAAACCAATATTGTCGGCCTGAGCTATCTGACCCGCCAAGTGCTGCCGCAAATGGTGGAGCGCAAAAGCGGCTATATCATCAATCTCGGCTCGATTGCCGGCACCTACCCCTATCCGGGCGGCAATGTTTATGGCGCCACCAAAGCTTATGTGCGCCAGTTCAGCCTTAACCTGCGCGCCGATTTGGCCGGCACGGGCGTGCGCGTGAGCAACATCGAGCCGGGCCTGTGCGGCGATACCGAATTTTCCAACGTGCGTTTCAAGGGCGACGGCGAACGCGCCGCCGGGCTGTATGAAAATGTGCAGTTTGTCCGCCCGCAGGATATTGCCGACACCGCCTTGTGGCTTTACCAGCGCCCTGCCCATATGAATGTGAACAGCATCGAAATCATGCCGGTGGCGCAGAGTTTCGGCGCGCTGCCCGTTTACCGCGAAGCCCCGCCGCCCGCCGTGCAGCAGGGCGGTGATTTTGAAAAACAGAGTATGTCGCTGTTTCAGAAAATCAAATCATGGTTTAAATAACGGTGTCTGAAAAGGCTTCAGGCCGTCTGAAAGCGCATCGCGGCGGTTTTCAGACGGCCTATATTATAAAAATCCCGCATGATCCAACCTTTCAAAATCGGGCGCGGAACGGTTTCAACGCTTCCCCGCCGATTGATAAAAAAATCAAATCACGGTTCGGATAACGGTGTTTCACAGGCTTCAGGCCGTCTGAAAGCGCATCGCAATATGGTTTCAGACGGCCTGAATGAATTTTGCAAAGGTCGCGGCCCGGGTAGAAAATCCCTACTTTACCGGGCCGTTTCAATCAAGAACGGATCCGTTTCAACACTTCTTCCCTGCCGATTAACGCCAGCACGGCATCCACGCCGGGGGTTTTCGCCGTACCGCACACGGCCAGCCGCAGGGGCATACCGAGCTGCCCCATTTTGATGCCTTCAGCTTCGCAAAACGGCTTAAACAGGCTGTGGATGGCCTCGGCGTGCCAATCGGGCAGGCCTTCGAGTTTTTCGGCAAAACGCAGCATACGCGCGGCAGCCTCCTCATTCCAATGCTTCTGCATATCCGACTCGGCCGGCACCGCTTTCTGATAGAAATACACGCACTCATCGGCCAGCGCATTCAAATCTTGGGCTCGGTCTTTCACCAACGCCAACACCTCTTCCAGCGCGGGCTTGCCGCCGGTTTCCACGCCGCGCACCGCCAAACGGGGTTTCACCAGCGCAGCCAGCTCGGCGTTGGGGGTGGTTTTGATGTGTTCGCCGTTAATCCAATAGAGTTTTTTCAGATCCATGCGGCTGGGCGAGGGCGAAACGTCTTTCAAATCAAACCATTCGACAAACTGCTGCATGGTGAAAAATTCATCGTTGCCGTGCGCCCAACCCAGGCGTGCCAAATAATTGAGCATGGCTTGCGGCAGAATGCCCATTTGGTCGAACTCGGTAATGGCCACCGTGTCGCCGCTGCGCTTGGAAATTTTTCTGCCCTGCTCGTTCAAAATCATCGGCAGGTGGGCATACTCGGGCAGTTTGGCTCCGATAGCGTTTAAGATGTTGATTTGCTTTGGAGTGTTATTCACATGGTCGTCGCCGCGAATCACATGGGTGATGCCCATATCGCAATCGTCCACCACCACGCAGAAGTTGTAAGTAGGCGTGCCGTCAGCGCGGGCGATAATCAAATCATCGAGGGTTTCGTTGGGAATGCTGATTTCACCCTTCACCAAATCGTGCCATTTGGTTACGCCATCCAGCGGGGTTTTGAAGCGGACGACAGGCTCGCGCCCTTCCGGAACGGGCGGCAGCGTTTTGCCCGGCTCCGGCCGCCAGCGGCGGTCGTAGGTGGCGGTGCCTTCTTTTTCGGCTTTTTCGCGCATGGCTTCGAGCTCTTCTTTGCTGCAATAACAATGATAAGCCCGGCCTTGCGCCAAGAGTTCGGCAATCACTTCCCGATAACGGTCGAAACGGCGGGTTTGGTAGATAACGTTGGCGGCATTGTCGTAATCCAGCCCGACCCAGCTCATGCCGTCTAAAATAATGTTTACCGATTCGGCGGTGGAGCGTGCCAGGTCGGTGTCTTCGATACGCAGCAGAAAGCTGCCCCGGTGTTTTTTGGCAAACGCCCATGAAAACAGGGCGGTGCGCACGCCGCCGATGTGCAGATAACCGGTGGGGCTGGGGGCAAAGCGGGTTTGAACGGTCATGATGTGCTTTCGGTGATTTCAAAGGGCTTTATTGTAATGTAAGGGGGGCAGGGCGCGCCATCATCCCGAGGCCGTCTGAAAACAGCGGCGGCAGTGAAAATGGCAAAGGCAGGAAGCATGGGAAAGCCAAACGTTAGCGAGAGCTTTGCCAATGCTGATACGTCTGTTTCGATGGGAAGTAGGCATAGTCAGATAAATCAAATCACCAACCAATAAGAAGGCTCTAGACTAGCAGAATAGCTCTGTTAGACTAGAGCCAACCATTTTTATCAGGCAACTGGGGAGTTGCATGGCAGCTGCTCTGTTGTCAACACTTTTCTCTTATTCCGGCAACCGCTCCACAATGCCCACTCCCACGGCATTCAAGCCTAAGTAAGTACCGACCACAGGGGAAACGGGTATGCCGTGTTCCAAATGCAGGCCGGTTTTCGCGTGTAGTTTGCGGGCAAAGTGCTGGTAGAGCTGGTAATCGCCGCAATAACCGCCCGATATCACCAAATGTGTGGGGTTTTTATCTACCGTCATCACGATAATGGCTTCGATCAAGCGCTCTATCAATTGTTCATCGTCCTGCACGCTGGCCAAATGCGATGCACCTTTATGGTTGAAGCGCAAAACGGTTTTCAAACCCAGCCAATCGTTAAACGCCGCGCCGATGCGCAGCAGGCCGCCGGTTTTGGTGAGCTGCGTCAGCGAATTTACGCCAAACAGAATTTCGCAGCGCGGCTTTAACTTTTCGAGATATGCCACCACTTCTGCTGCTGTTTTGCCCGCCTGAAGCAGGCGCACGGCCTCAAGGGCGAAAAAACCCTCGGGCATACAGGTGGTGCCGGTATCGACCACATGAATCTTCAGCTTGCCTTCCATTGTTTGCGCCGCCTTGCGGATAACGGCTGCGGTTTCACTCAGTTTGCCACTGATGGTGGTTATGATGGCTTCTTGATAACCTTGCGATTTCAAATAGTGAAATGTTTGGCATAAAGCCTCTATGTCGGGTGGTGAAGTAACCGCTTTTTCTTCGGGGTGGCTGCGCATCCAATCATAAAATTCTTCGGCTTTCAAATCCAAGCCTTCGGCATAGGTTTCCCCGCCCATCTGCACACTCAAACGCAACATATGAATCGGGCTGTTTCGGTCGAGTATGCTGTCGAGCATACTGGTGGAAGTGGCTAAAACGGCGCAACGGTAGAGTGAATATGAGCCGGCCACGGTGCCTCCCTTTATTGTAGTTGTCAAATAATCAAAATAAGTATAAACGGTTTTTAATAATGATAAACGGTATATTTTATTCTGTCTATGATAATGAATAAATTGTTTATTTCTTTTTTGATTATTTGTGGACGACATTATCAGGTTTGATGTTTTCAGACGGCATCCGCTGTATCAGGCTTGTGTAACTTGCCTGCCCGGCAATGCTTTAAAGCAGGTTTTGCGGCTTGCCCGCCACAAAACGGTTGATGTTTTCTATCAACATATCAAACAGGCGGCTGCGGGCCTCTATGCTGCCCCAGGCCATGTGCGGGGTAACAATCAGGTTTGGCAAACGCGCTTTAAGCAGCGGGCTGCCGTTGCGCGGCGGCTCTTCGGTAAGCACATCGAAACCGGCACCGCCCAATGTGCCGTATTTCAACGCTGCAATCAGCGCATATTCATCGACTAAGCCGCCACGGGCGCAGTTCACCAATACCGCTTGGGGCTTCATCTGCCGCAGCTCGGCTTCACCTATCATGCCGGCGGTTTGTGCGGTGAGCGGGCAGTGCAGCGAAATAACATCGGCCATGCGGATAGCGTCATCAAATGCTACATAGCCTTCGCGCACGGCCACGGCTTGTTTGTGTTCGCCAAACAACACTTTCATGCCGAACGCACGGGCATAACCGGCCAGCGTGGTGCCGATGCCGCCGCGCCCGAAAATCACCAGCGTTTTGCCGTTCAAATCACGCATAGGCGCACCGAAATGGCAGAAAAACGGCGACTGTTCCCACACGCCTGCGGCAATGTCGCGCTGATAAGCGGGCAGGTTTCGCATCAGGGCAATCATCAGCATAAACGCATGTTCGGCCACAGAATCATTGCCGTAGGCGCGGATATTGCACACTGCCACGCCGGCTGCTTTGGCTGCCGCCACATCAACATTGTTCACACCCGTGGCCGCCACCGCAATCAGTTTCAACTGCGGGTTGGCTGCGATATGCCCGGCATCCACCACCACTTTATTGGTAATCACAACCTGCGCGCCCTGAAGGCGCTCTGCCGTGTTGTTCGGCTCAGTATTGCCGTATTCGGCGAGTTTGAATTTGAAATCGAAATCAAACGGTTTGTCTGCCAGCGTGTCGCGGTCGAGCGCAACAATGCTCAATGTTTTCATAATTATCCTTTGCTATCGAAATCTTCAATACGATAAAATTTAACTAATAAAATATTGGCAGAATCAAATTTCTTAACCATCACCGCCCCGTTATGATGCCAATCGATATCATTTCAGACGGCCTCTTAAAGGCTCTTAAAAGGAACCTACCATGTTGAAAACCATCACATTTGCCATTTTACACTTCAGCGTGGCATTCAGCGTAGCCTATGTTTTAACCGGCAGCATCGGCGTTTCCGGCGCGGTGGCTTTGATTGAGCCGCTGGCCAACACATTTGTGTTTTATTTTCACGAAAAAGCATGGAACCGCTACGAAAAAAAGAACAATTTGCGCGCCTGCAAAAGCCGTTTTCCGCTGCACCAATGCGTAGGCAACTGATGCCTGTTTTTATGTTATGCTTGCCGCCCCAACCCGATTAAGAAAGCAGAGCCATGGGTTTGATTATTGAAGACATCGAAACCGGCAGCGGCAAAGAAGCCGTGAAAGGCAAAGAAATCACCGTACACTATACCGGCTGGCTGGAAGACGGCACCCAATTCGATTCCAGCCTCGAGCGCCGCCAGCCGCTCACCATCACGCTGGGTGCAGGGCAAGTGATTGCCGGATGGGACGAAGGCTTTGGCGGCATGAAAGAAGGCGGCAAGCGCAGGCTGACCATTCCGCCCGAAATGGGCTACGGCACGCGCGGTGCCGGCGGCATAATTCCGCCCAACGCCACATTGGTATTTGAAGTGGAGCTGCTGAAAGTTTACGGATAACCGGCCGCCACGGTTCAAACGGGCCGGCACCCCTTGCAAATCTTCTTCAGGCCGTCTGAAAATATTCAGACGGCCTTGTTTTAGGCGGCAACAGAGCAATCCGAAACAAAACAAAAAATGCCGGCGTTACGCCCCGGCCTGCGTGCAATCACACGCAGCACCGCTTTGCAGATATACATTACGGAGCCAATTCTGTTGCTGCTTCAACGGCTTGTTAAACCATTGCCTTTAGATTTTTGAAGCATGGCCGGCATAAGTTAGCATAAACCAACCGATGCCGAACATAAATACCGCCGCTCCTGCAGTAAACCTGCGGTAAAGCCGCCTACTCGTGCCAACGGAGCAATGGCAGACACGGCACCGGATGCGCTGAAACGCCCCGCCCGACACCCCGCAATGCGCTACCACCACGTTTAACGCCGCAGGCGCAAAAGCTCATAGAATTTATCGGGCCGGCCGGTCATTTTCCCAACGTCCACATAGATTTTTAGCAGCTTTAAGGGCTGATGACAGAGCAGCCGCAGCACAACCCAACAGCTGCGGCTTATCCCGCAAAGCCGTAAAGCCTCTTCAAACCGGCTCAGCCTGCGTTTTCAGACGGTCGGATTCACAGCAAAGCGGCTTATCCGGTTATTCACATTTAACATCATATATCAGAACCCCCCGGGTTGTTTGCACAACTTACCAAAGCAGCAGTTTTATTTTATCAACCTGTTATTTATTAACCCGCCTTTAAACTCACACCAAAAACTCTCGCACAAACCCACCGTCAAACCGTAGCCCTATTAAACAGATAAACCAAACCGAAAGGATCGATAATGAAGAAAACCACTTTAACTTTTGCCGCACTGGCCGCTGCCGCCGCCTCTTTTGCCTCTGCTGAAAATATCGGCAGCCAGGGAGCCTTTCCCGGCCTGCAGGAAGTGCAATACCAAGGCGTGAAATTGTCTGCCAAAGAAGACGACCGCGTAAAATTCATTTATGTGGCCGACAGCGTAACTGCCGCACCGCCGGCTGCCGACAACCCGATGGCCGCCCCCGCCACCCCCGCCGCTGCCATTGAAACCACTCCCGCAGAGCCGCTGCCGCAAGACTCTTCCCCCCTGCAACCCTGATACACACCAAACCAAACAAAGGCCGTCTGAAAACTGTTTTTCAGACGGCCTTAACCGATTTTAGAAAACATTCTGCTGTTGCTACAAACCCAACTCCCAAGTGTTGTTTTGCGGCTCGAACAGGCCGTCGGGGCGGTTTTCGTAGTGGGCGAAAATATGCGCTACGATTTCGTCTTCATCATCGATAAGCTGCATCAAATCCAAATCTTTTTCGGCAATCATGCCGTTGCCGAGCAGTTGGTCGCGAACCCAATCCACCATGCCCTGCCAGAAGGTTTTGCCCACCAGAATAATCGGTCGGCTGGGCGTTTTGCCCGTTTGCACGAGGGTGAGGCTTTCAAACAACTCGTCAAGCGTGCCGAAACCGCCGGGCATCACCACATAGGCCACGGCATGTTTCACAAACATCACTTTGCGCGGAAAGAAGTGTTGGAATTTAATGGATAAATTCTGATACGGGTTGGCATGTTGCTCGTGCGGCAGCACGATGTTGAGCCCCACGGCGGGGCTTCTGCCGGCAAACGCGCCTTTATTGGCCGCCTCCATAATGCCGGAGCCCCCGCCGGAAATCACCGAAAAACCGGCATCTGAAAGTTTGCGCGAAAGGCGTTCGGTAAACAGATAATGAGGGTGGCCGGCCGGCGTCCGCGCACTGCCGTAAATGCTCACAGCCGGCTGGATGGCGCGCAACTCTTCGCCCGATTCGACAAATTCTGAAATGAGCTTTAAAACATGGTAAGACTCGCGCGCCTGAATTTCGCGGCGGGTTTCTTCGGGCAGCATCGGCGCGGGCAGCTTGCGGTAAAGGTTCATTGTTGCCTCAATAGTTGGAAATGTGCCGTTTGCATCGGCATCGGCTTATGCTTTAAGTGCCATCCTTTGCGGGTAGGCAGGGGGCAAAGGCTTGGTGCACTTGTTTGTGTGCAGAGATACAGATAGCGGAAAATATTTTCAAACGGCCTGTTTGGAGCGGAGCCGTTAGTGAATCAGTTTGGAAGCGGGTGCAATACTCAATATTTTCTCAGCCTCAGAAATTTCCAGCGTTTCCAGAGCTTCCAGTATTTCGAGCAGCTCAGGATGATCTAACTCATCTTGATTCTCTTTAACAACCGCTAAAGCCAATTTTAGAAATTCCTCCGTATTTATGCACTTTATCAAGTGATTGATAATCATAGAAAAGTTTTGCGCAGCAGTGAGGCCGTCTTCCTCGCTTTCGCCGATGTCGAAGCTGACTTCAACTTGCCCGGGTTCACCTTCAATATCTGAAATGCTGATAATGGATTTAGCCATTAATAGAGTATCCTTAAAAATCAATAGGGGAGTTGCCGGCCCGCCACAGGCTACCGGGCCGAAGCCGTATAATAATCCCGCTTTATTTCCGCTACAAAGCAGCAAACTGCAATAAATACGAGACTGATTCTGTTGCCGATACAGTAGCTTACAAAATTATTCTCTCCGATAAGGCGCAATAACGCCGTAACAGAAATAAAGCAGGCTCACTATATTCTACACGCAGTCAGGCAGCAGCCAAACAACTGCCTCTGCCGCGCAGAGATCGGCCCCAAATTCGTTTTTATGCAACATCAAACTGTCTAGTGAATGTGGTGTGCTCAAGCAGGTTTTCAATTTGCGTTTTCAGACGGCCTGATATTACCCTCAGGAAAGGGGGCATTTTGACATTCCTCCTCAACAAACCCGATTCATTACAAACCGTTACCCGCCACACTCTTGCATGCCTCACCGTGTCCGCCGCCCACCCTTGCCCGCCTCCGGCCAAACACCCGCCGCAGCATAGTTCGGTAAGCTCCGGCCTGCTTTTCCCGCAACCTTTGGCCATCTGAACGCAGCGGCTCGGGCAGGCCGCCCGGCAAAAAGCCTTGAAAGAGGCTGTTAAGCCGGTACAGCCCGTTTAGTTTGGCGTTGAAGTATCCGTTTGTGAAAGGAAGTTGAACGGTCATCAGCCTGCCGCATCGCCACGCCTGAACCCGAGCGCTTTCCCAAATCCTGCACCGCCTGCGTATTCCGTGAATCAGCCATGATTGCGTCTGCCTGCAAACCGTCAATTATCCTGCCCGAACCCCTGTTGTGCAGGACAAAACCTTATCCGAAACGGAGCATCCGGCCGTTTGGCCGAGCGTGAAATGATGGATAGGGAACCCGAACCTGCCAAACGCCGTGCCGGCACAGGCAAAGCAGGCGGGCGGCGGCGTTTTGGGGAGCGGCAGCATGGAAACACC